>NZ_JAJHOG010000007.1:0-171448 GCF_020819615.1 Rheinheimera sp. UJ51 | reverse complement strand
CAATAGCGAGCAAACGCATGCGCTTACGCCCATTTTTCTCGGCGCGAGAAAGCTTAAGGATGTCTTCAGCAGTATGATTCATAAGACTCAGAGTGTGATGATTTGGTGAGTACAATTAGAGCAAAAAACAAGATGGAATGGTATATCTTGGCTGTAATATCATCCGTATCACAGCTTTGGCTATTCAGTCATCTCATCAATAAAACTGACTTTGTAAAGCTGAGCTGTTATTAATGAAATATAATCGTGTCATATCTATAAAATGAATCAGGAAAACAGTCAGTACATTTCAGATTAATTAAGGACGTTGTAAGTTACCGTTACTATCAACTTGCCATTCTGTTTTGCCAAGGCTTTTGATGAAATCTTCGACATCCTCTACTGGACGAGCAGCGATATATTGCTTTTGTGCGTCGAGAAAAATCAGCCAATTACCATCAAACTTATTTAAATCAGCTTCGTTTATTTGAATGTGCATGCCCATGTATAACGGTGGTACGTTTTTCCAGCCTTGGGTAATTCGATAGATAAAGCGACTGGTATAATCTAAATGTAAATAGTTGGCTTGTTCTATAGCGGTAAGTGTTTGCCTATCAGTAACGGTGACAATAGCTATGGTGCTACTACGTTGGGCGTAACTTTGTAGTAAAGCGCTGCTCTCTTGCTGTTGACTATTTACAGGGGTGGTCAGTAAGGGTTTTGTGATGGGTTCTGCAATTTCTAATGCAAAACGTTGTAGTGCATATTGATCAAGATAATCTTGATATACCATGGTTTTACTACAATCAACTAATGGCATCGGTTCGCGAGGTTTTAAACTTTGCCAAGCTTTAGCGTGGTTAATTGCAAATAGAAAATCTTTATAAGGAATATTTAAAGTGGCTTCAATGATGCTGGTTAATTCTCGTTTCTCAGGCAAACCCAATATTTGATAATCTTTGATTTGTTGGCATTGAGCATATTGTTCAGCAATAACGTTATAACTGGTTTGGGTATGGATAGCTGTTTGTAATAAGCTTCGCTCAGACAGCGTAAGATGATCAAGAGTGGGTGCTGTACTACTGAGCAATAATGAAAATAAGCTAAACATAATGTCTCCAATAATAAGACCTTACTCTAGCATTAATAACGCAATGACAATAGTTTAGGCTGAATCTATGTGCTGTGTTATGGCTTGTTGCATCAGTTTAATAGCGCAAGCTTTGCCCGTGAGTGAAAAGCGTTGGCAAATCACTGCCCAGCTTTGTTTTTGCCAAAGTTTAGCAATGAACACTTGCTGCTGCTGCTTTGATAATACGACCGCGTATTGATTAAACCACTGTAGTAACTCACTGATCACGAGTTCAAAGGGGCGTTGATCTGCGCTAAATAATTGCAGATTGCTAAGAGTAAGGGGCGTCATGGCGTGTTGAGTTGGCTGAATAAGTTGCAAGAGCAAATCACTCGCTATATTGCTTGGGTAGTCTGGTAATTCTTGATAAAGGCGCGAAGTAAATTCTAGTTTTAGCTGCTGAACCTTTGATACATTTTCTGCCGATAATGCTTTTAGCATAACCAGTGAAGGCTCCGCACTCGCTTTATCTAGCTGCATGCCGAGTCGAATAGCCGCAAAGCCCGCTTTTTGCCAAAAACGCACTAAATCAGCGGAAGCAGCAAAGCTACTGCCAACATAAAGATAACCTTGTTGCTGCAATGGCTTTTCTAATCGAGTTAGCAACTGACTGCCTAATTGCTGTCGTTGCAAATGAGGTTGCACCGCAATACGCATAATGCGCGCCAATTTAACGGTGGCTAATGCCGGGCTGGCCAAATGAAAAGCCAGATTTTGTGCTAATAAATGCCCTTGGATCCGGCGCCGTCCTTGATAGATTGCTTGGCTTAGCGCGTCATCGATCTCTCCCTCTTGGCTGATCAGGGCACAGGCCAGTATTTGTTTATCTTGTTCAAGGGAATAAACACTCAATGCTGGGTTATCTAGCAGTGCAGCCAGATCTTTTACCTGCGTTTGATAATGCGCAAAGCTCAACAAACCAAAGACTTGTTGTAGTTTCTTCGGTTCAGTTAGCCAGTCGCTGGCGTGATAATGTTTAAGTTCAAGGCTTTCAGCAGTGAGCGTCACGGCAGTCTCATCTGTTTGCTTTAAAAGAAAGCCTAGTCTAATTAATTGTTCTAGCGGATCTTGTGCTTGATAACGGATAGGTTGAGTTAAACGTAATAATCGCCAATTTGGGCAGCGTTTCGTCAAATAAGGTTGAAAACGTAATTGAAAACCGCGGCCGGTGCCTTCGTAACCATGCTCGGTACTAGCAAAGACGATACGACTATAATGGTCTAATAATTGTTGTAGCAAGGGCGTTGGTATTGCTGCTGCTTCGTCGATCAATAATAATTCGGCTTCGGGTTGTGAAGCTAATAACTCATCTACAGCAACAAAGCGCAATGCCGATGAAGCAGAAGCCTCATGTTCGGTAAGTTGCGCAAAATGTGCTAAGGCGACTGCAGCTTGTGCCTTTGCCGGTGCGGTGATCAGTATGTGCTTTTTCCCTAATAGGGCTAAGTGTGCGGCGGCAATACCTAATGCCGCTGATTTACCACAGCCGCGATCGGCAAGTAATAATAATGGCCTGCGACGATGGCCTGATACGACGTTTAAAATAGCGCTAACCGCTGTAGCTTGTTCAGACGTTTTATAAGGCATGGTAACGTCTAATGTTGTAGAGGGTGCCTCTGCCTCAGGCCAAGTTAAGTCATTAAAAAGTGTTGTGGCGTTGCCGCGCAAAACATTAGCTTGTTGTAATTGCCCAAGCCAAAACGCTATAAAGTAACCAGGGTAATCAGTGGGGGTTGGGTAAGAGCGTAAACGCTGATGCGCAGGGTTTGCGAGTTGCTGCCATTGTAATGACTCAGGTGCTAATAATAACCAGAGACCGCCTGCGGTGAGCGCACCGGCACTGGCGGCAATTTTGTCGGCATCAAAACCACTGAAGGCATTAATAATTAAGCAGTCACACTCAATTCCCAATAGCTGATGCGCTTTGTATTGTCCGATGTTCTGGCATTGCGCTGGTGTATGTTCGCCCAGCCACCAACCACGCTCAGGTTGTAGTGCCATTAACAAATGTTGTGCTTGAGTCAGTAACGACTTTTCATCACCTTGCAAAATAACCGGTAGGCGAATTCGGCAATTAGCCGCTTTCACTAATGCTTGTTGCAGAGCGGCAAGCACGGCTTAGACCGCCTCGAGTCGTGCATAGGCGGTCATTAACCATTTGCTACCTAACTGGTCAAAGTTCACTTGAATACGTGATTGTGGGCCGCTACCTTCATAATTTAACACGGTTCCTTCGCCAAACTTTTCGTGTAACACGCGCTGACCCAGTTTAAAGCCGGTATTTTCAAAAGCGCTATGGCTGGCGGCATTACTGTATCGGTTGAACTGTGCCGGGCGACTGACTTGCGTGGTTAAACGGATCTCTTCAACGCAATCATCCGGGATTTCGCGTAAAAAACGTGAGGGTTTTGGGTATTGCTCTTGACCGTATAAACGACGGCTTTGCGCATGGCATAAATACAGTTTTTGCATCGCTCGCGTCATGCCGACATAACAGAGGCGACGTTCCTCTTCTAACCGTGTTGGATCATCACCACTTTGCTGGCTTGGAAACATACCTTCTTCTAAACCACACATAAATACTAACGGAAACTCTAAGCCTTTAGCGGAGTGTAAGGTCATCAATTGTACGGCATCAGAATGTTCTTCTGCTTGGTATTCACCTGCTTCGAGCGCGGCTTGAGATAAGAAGGCTGCTAACGGGGTCATTTCTTCTTGCAGCACACTGTCGAAGTTCTGACAGGCGGTAACCAATTCATTTAAGTTTTCTATCCGAGTTTGAGCTTTTTCCCCTTTCTCGGCTTGATACATTGCATATAATCCCGACTGCTTAATCACTTGCTCGGCTTGTTCGTGTAACGGTAGCTCGTTAAGATCGGTATCTAATTGCGTGATCAACTGCATAAACTGCTCAATCGCATTCGCTGCTCGGCCACTGAGTTGTTTTTCTGCGAGCATTTGCTCAAGGGCTTGCCATAAGGTTTGTTGGCTAGCGCGAGCCTGCTGGCGTACCTTGTTCATGGTGGTTTCACCGATGCCCCGCGCCGGAGTGTTAATTACCCGTTCCATCGCCGCATCATCTTGCCGATTATTCAGTAAGCGCAGATAGGCTAAAGCGTCTTTGATTTCTTGTCGTTCATAGAAGCGTAAGCCACCGTATATCCGATAGTGTAATCCTTCTTGGATTAAGGCTTCTTCTAATACCCGCGATTGCGCGTTATTACGATATAAGATAGCGCTTTCGGTAAGTGGATTACCTTTGTTATGCCAATCGCGAATGCGACTGACAATAAAGCGCGCTTCGTCGAGTTCATTAAAAGCGTTGTAGGAAGAAATGGTTTCGCCTTCACTGCCGTCGGTCCATAGATCTTTACCGAGTCGACCACTGTTATTGCTGATCACCGCGTTGGCCGCTTTAAGAATAGTGGCAGTAGAACGATAGTTTTGTTCAAGGCGGATCGTATCGGCACCAGCAAAGTCTTTTAAAAATTGCTGAATATTTTCAACTTTTGCGCCGCGCCAACCATAGATAGATTGGTCATCGTCACCTACGATCATCACCTTGGCACTGCTGCCTGCCAGTAGGCGTAACCAGTTATATTGAATAGCATTGGTGTCTTGAAACTCGTCAACCAAAATATGCCGAAAACGTTGTTGGTAGTGGTTTCTGACGGCATCATGTGTTTTCAATAATTCAAAACTACGTAGTAAAATTTCGGCAAAGTCGACTAAGCCAGCACGGTCACACATATCTTGGTAAGCCGCATAAATTTTAACCATTTGTTGTAAGCTAAAATCAGCACCGGCATCAATCATGCCTGGGCGTTGCCCTTCGTCTTTGCGGGCATTGATAAACCATTGAATTTGTTTGGCAGGCCAATGCTTTTCATCCAGATTCAGTGCTTTTAACACACGTTTGACTAAGCGGTGCTGATCATCAGAGTCAATGATTTGAAAGCTTTGTGGCAAGTTAGCTTCTTGATAATGCGCGCGCAACATGCGATGAGATAAACCGTGGAAGGTCCCCATCCATAAGTTATTTAAGCTAACGCCAATGGTGCTCTCAATCCGACCACGCATTTCTTGCGAGGCTTTATTGGTAAAAGTAACAGCGAGCAAGCTGTAAGGGGCCACTCTCTCTACCTGCATTAACCAGGCTAAACGATGCACCAGCACCCGGGTTTTACCACTACCGGCGCCAGCAAGTACCAGCATATGTTGTGGCGGTGCCGCCACGGCATCGCGTTGTTTATCGTTTAGCCCGTCCAGCAGGTAAGAAACATCCATTCGTCGCTCTCGATTCGCTATTTTTAGCCATTATAACAGCCTTGGTCTAAGCGCCAAGTCATACGCGTGGTATTAGTGTATAAATAACCAGTTATATTAGGTCGCGCAGTTGCTGTAATTGGTTAAAGTGCAAGTGAGGTAAAATTGACACCGGGGTTTGGTAATGATCAAGCCACGCCGCCTGGCAACCCGCACTTAGGGCACCCATCACATCCGCGCGATGGCTATCACCAATATGCAATATAGCACTGGGTTGCACAGCTAAACGTTGAGCTGCAACTAAAAAGAGATCTGGATAAGGCTTCATGCGGCCATCAGGGCCAGCTTGCAAGCTAAGTTCAAATAAGTCGCCAAGCCCCATTTTTTTGATACAGGCATTACCGTTAGTGATGGCAATCAGTTGATAGCGGCTGGCTAGACTTACCAGCAGTTCTGTTACTTCAGGTAATACGTTAATGGTCGTACGTGCATCCCAAAACGCTTGATATGCTAACTCGGCAATTTCGCCTGCTTCGCAAGATGTTAAGCCTAATGTCACTAAACCTGCCTCAACACCCAGTAAGCGCCAGCGGCCAATATCGTGGCGAATGTCGGGGTTGTTTTTCGCTAATAAACGGCGTTGCTGCCACCAAAAATCACTGTGGGTACTTTTTGTCAGAGGGGCATGCATATGCAGACTTTGCAACATAGCGGCTTCAGCCGCGGCAATCACTGGCTTGTTGTCATATAGCGTATCGTCTAAGTCAAAAGACAATACCGATATGGGTTTAAGTGACTTATATAATTGCATTATTTTTTCCTTGCCCGCGGATGGGCGCTGTCGTACACCTTGGCCAAATGCTGAAAATCGAGATGGGTATAAACCTGAGTGGTGCTCAGATTGGCATGGCCCAATAGCTCTTGTACGCCGCGAAGGTCACCGCTGGATTGCAATAAATGGCTGGCAAATGAGTGGCGCAGCATATGCGGGTGTAAATGTTGGCCCAGGCCTTGCTGTTTGGCCCAATGTAAAACGCGCTCGCGCACTTGCCGTGGAGAAATGCGTTGATGCTCAATACTTAAAAAAAGTGCACCGCGGTCTTGCTCAGCAGTGCTGTCGGTGAGCAGCGACGGGCGCATGTTTAACCAAGCCTGCAACGCACGAAGTGCTACCGAACCAACCGGAATTTGGCGCTGCTTATTACCCTTACCGGTAACACGAATTAAGGCTTCACCCTGATTTAAGTCGTTCAGATTAATCGCCACTAACTCCGCTAAGCGTAAACCGGAAGAGTAAAACAACTCCAACATGGCTTTATCGCGGCACGCCAAAATATCTTCAGAGCTATCAAAACTGAGTAATTGACTGAGTTGTTCAATTTCGAGTTGTTTCGGTAAGGTTTTGCTGGCTTTGGGCAACTTTAAAGACAGCGCAGGATTCTCGCGAGTTAAGTTTGCTTGTTGAGCCCAGCGATAAAAGCTACGTAAAGACGACGCGCTAAGTGCCAAGCTACGGGCACTAAGGCCTTCTTTTCGAAATTGCAGCAATTGCTGTTGGATATGCGCTTGGCTTAATTTAAACCAACTTTCATGTGCAGGCTGTAAGGCATGCGCGAGTTTGCTAAGTTGCTGCTGATAGGTTTGCAGCGTTTGTTTACTGTAACCGCGTTCCAGCCGAAGATAGCTTAAAAATTGCTTCACCGGAGTAGACCAGTGCAGCGGTAGCTCAGCTGCGGACATAAGGCGGCAACACTAAGGCGAGCAGTGTCACTAAATGACTTAAAAACAACACATCCATACCCGGTTGAAAGTGCTCATCTTGTTCACTACCAAACGCCAAAATAGCCAATGGCTCATTGGCATGGTCAATGCGAAGTAGGGCTACCGAATGCACTTTCGCAGGAAAAATGCCTTGTTGCTCTTCTTTGTTTAAGCGACCTAAATAAACCGACTGTTGCTGCAAGCGGCGGCTTAATAACAGTTCATAGGGGGCTAAATCTTGTTGGCCATTTTCTAAACCTAACAAACGACAATGCTTTACTAAGGGCATGGTATCAGCAAATTGCTGTAACGCTGCGGTCAGTTGTTTAAAGCTCGTTGCTTGGTGAATAGCGATATGCAAGGCATTAAGAGCGATGAAGATATGTTCGTTTTGCCGTGCTACCGACATTAAGCGTGTTATATCTTCTTCAAGGAGATGAATTTTTTCACGTTGTAATTCAAGTTGTCGCTCGACTAATGACACTGTTCCGCGTTGTTGATGCGGTAAACGCAATTGCGGCAGTAAATCAGGATAGTGCTGAAAAAAATCAGGGTGCTGTTGTAAGTAATCGAGCACCACAGAAGCGGCGAGCAGCTCTTTTTTCTGGATCAGGCTGTCTGTCATAAGGATAATTGTCCATCAAATACATGTTCTGCGGGGCCGGTCATTTTTACCGGTGTGCCCGGTCCGTTCCAACGAATTTGTAGGCTGCCACCAGGTAAGTCAACGCGAACCTGTTGCCCCAGTTTCTTTTGAAGTTGGCCTACTACTACCGCAGCACAAGCGCCTGTGCCACAAGCTAAGGTTTCACCAGCACCGCGCTCCCATACTCGCAATTTAATATGGTGTTGGTTTAATACTTCCATAAAGCCAATATTGGCTTTTTCTGGAAAGCGCTCATGCGTTTCCAGTTGTGGCCCCAGCGTGTGTACATCGGCTGTGGCAACATCAGGCACATCAAGCACCGCATGCGGGTTACCCATTGAAGCGACACCGCAAAATACGGTTTGTTGCTCTGTCAGCATAATGTAGGTCGCTTCTTGTTTTTGGGCTTTAAACGGCACTTTGGCCGGTTCAAGTTGTGGGATCCCCATATTCACCGTGACCTGGCCGTCTTGTTCCACATACAAGGTGATCTTGCCTGATTTGGTACTCACGTTGATCTTAGTTTTATTGGTTAAACCACGATAGCGCACAAATTTAGCAAAGCAGCGGGCGCCATTGCCGCATTGTTCGACTTCTGAGCCATCAGCATTAAAAATCCGATAATGAAAATCCAGATCTGGATCGTAAGGCGGCTCAACCATGAGTAGCTGATCAAAGCCGATGCCAAAGTTACGGTCGGCTAATTTTTTGATCTGCTCTTTGGTTAAGAAGACATTCTGACTGACAGCGTCAATCATAATAAAGTCGTTGCCTAAACCGTGCATCTTGGTGAAATTAAGTAACATATGAGCCCTAAATGCTTAGTCTGCGAGCAATTGTTCGCCACGCCATAAATCTTGCCATTGTTCACGGGCACGGATCAGGTGACTGCGTTCGCCATCCACCATGATTTCAGCAGCACGCGGGCGGCTATTATAATTCGAGCTCATGGTAAAACCGTAAGCCCCCGCAGAGCGCACGGCTAATAAATCGCCTTCACGAATGGCGAGCAGCCGATCTTTACCTAAAAAGTCGCCTGTTTCACAGACCGGGCCCACCACATCATAAGTTTGTGGTGTCAGGTTTTGCTGTATGACTACCGGTACAATGTTCATCCAAGCACTATACAAAGCGGGGCGGATTAAGTCGTTCATCGCCGCATCAACGATGGCAAAGTGCTTTTCTTGTCCTGGTTTTAAGAACTCAACCTTCGTCAGTAACACCCCTGCGTTTGCAGTGATGGCCCGGCCTGGTTCCATAATCAGTTCTAACTCGGGATAATCTTTTAAGCGCTCGACCACTTTTTTGATATAGTCTGAAGGTTGCGGCGGTTGTTCTTGGTCATAAGTTACCCCTAAGCCACCACCAATATCGATATGCTTTAATGCGATACCATCGGCACGAAGCTGAGTGATCAGCGCCAGCAGTTTTTCTAAGGCATCTAAGAATGGCTGTGTTTCAGTGAGTTGAGAGCCGATATGACAATCTACGCCAACCAACTCGATATGGCTTAGTTGCTTGGCATCACGATATATCTCTGCGGCTAATAAAATATCGATACCAAATTTGTTCGCTTTTAAACCGGTCGAAATATAAGGGTGCGTTTTCGCATCGATATCGGGGTTAACGCGCAGCGACACCGGGGCTTTTTTATTCAGCGACTTTGCCACCTCTTGTAAGCGGTGTAATTCACTCACTGATTCAACATTAAAGCATTTAATACCGAGTTGTAACGCAAAGTGCATTTCTTCAGCGGTTTTACCCACGCCAGAAAAGACCACTTTGGCTGGATCACCCCCAGCAGCAATGACACGACGTAACTCACCGGCAGAAACTAAATCAAAACCACTACCGAGTCGAGCCAGTATATTTAACACGGCTAAGTTGCTGTTGGCTTTCACAGCATAACAAACGAGGCTGTGCGGATGCTGCGCGGCGGCATCGGCAAAGGCATGATAATGCCGTTCAATGGTGGCTTTAGAATAGACATAGGTTGGTGTGCCATAATTGGCCGCAATTTCTGACAGAGCAACTTGCTCTGCAAATAAGGTATCACCCTGATAATTAAAGTAATCCAATCTAGTCACCCTTGTTCTTCAGATTGTGTTGTTATCTTTTGCGATGCGGGCTCTGCCACTTCTGGCTCGGCCTGTGGTAAGGTAAGTGGGCCTTTCTGGCCGCAAGCCGTAAGCAGAGCAGCGCATAATAGTCCGCTAAATAGCAGGCGTAACGGGCGTGAAATTCGCTGAGCGTACATGGTTTTTATTTCATTAATTAATTGACGCTCTATAATCGCATCCTTAGCAGTAAAAGCAAACAGGTGAAGCAGATGAATGACCTAGAATATGATGAATTAGCTGACCAAATGTTGTTAGCGGTAGAAGATGGCATCGAGCAACAGGACCTTGATCTGGATTATGAGTCGAATGGTGGTTTGTTGAGTATTGAGTTTCCCGACAAAAGTAAAATCATCATTAACAAACAGCCGCCGCTACACCAGCTATGGGTAGCAACCAAGTTTAACGGCCATCACTTTGAATGGCGCGATGGCCAATGGATTGATAATCGTACCGGTATTGAATTCTGGCAATTAGTTAACGAGGCCGCTTCTAAACAAGCGGGTGCAACAGTTGTGTTGGGGCCGCAATAACATGGCATTACTTCCTTTTGTTGATGTACCGGCACAAGGCACGGCTCAAGCCGTTGTAGTTTGGCTACATGGTTTAGGTGATTCTGGTCACGGTTTTGCGCCGATAGTGTCGGAGTTACGCTTACCTGCTAATGCCGGTATTCGTTTTATATTTCCGCATGCGCCTGAAATTCCGGTCACGGTAAATGGCGGAATGCGGATGCGGGCTTGGTACGATATCAAAACCATGGATTTGACCAATCGCGCAGATGAAGCAGGCGTAAGGCAATCAGCTACCGCGGTCACGGCATTGCTCGATAAATTAATCAGCTCAGGTGTCCCGAGTGAACGCATTATGCTGGCGGGCTTTAGTCAGGGTGGCGTGATTGCACTGCACTTATTACCGCGCTTGCCTTATAAGTTGGCGGGTTTTATGGCGTTATCTACCTACATGGCTTGCCCCGATAAACTGAGCGCAGAGCAGTTGAGCCACAACAAAAATACGCCGGTATTTATCGCACACGGTACACAAGACCCTGTCGTGCCAATGGCTGCTGGTCAGCAGGCCTACAATACCTATAAAGCTGCTGGCTTTAACGTCAGCTGGCGCGATTATCGGATGCCGCACAGTGTTTGTGCGCAAGAAGTTGATGAAATCAGCCGCTTTATTCAAAGTCGCCTGATCAATAAGGCAGAGGTATAAGCATGGCCAAAATCCGTATTGCGACACGCAAAAGTGCCTTGGCACTTTGGCAAGCCGAATTTGTGAAAGCCGAGTTGCTGAAATATCATGCTGATTTAGACGTTGAATTAGTGCCGATGTCGACGCAAGGCGATAAAATTTTAGATACGCCGCTGGCGAAGATTGGCGGTAAAGGTCTATTTGTTAAAGAGTTAGAAACCGCCATATTGGAAGACCGAGCCGATATTGCCGTACACAGTATGAAAGATGTGCCGGTAGCGTTTCCCGAGGGCTTACAGTTACAAACAATTTGCGTACGCGAAGATCCGCGTGATGCCTTTGTTTCTAACCAGTTTCGTCGTTTAGCTGAATTGCCACAAGGCGCTGTTGTGGGCACTTCGAGTTTACGGCGGCAATGCCAAATAAAAGCCTTACGGCCTGACTTACAAGTGCGCGATTTACGCGGTAATGTTAATACTCGGCTCAAGAAACTTGATAACGGCGAATTTGCAGCGATTATTTTGGCTGCGGCCGGGCTGATACGTTTAGGTTTTGCTGAGCGTATCGCCAGCTATTTAACCGTCGACAGTAGTTTGCCAGCCAACGGTCAAGGGGCAGTGGGTATCGAGTGTCGTAGTGATGATGCTCAGGTACAAGCCCTGTTAGCACCTTTAGAGCACAGTTTAACGCGGCAATGTGTGTTGGCTGAGCGAGCAATGAACCGCGCGCTACAAGGGGGTTGTCAGGTGCCCATTGGTGCTTTTGCTATATTAGAGGGTGAACAACTGTGGCTGCGAGGTTTAGTTGGCTCACTGGATGGTCAGCAGATTATTCGTGATGACGTTCGCGGTTGCATCGATGCGGCTGAGCAATTAGGTCAGCAATTGGCTGAACAATTGTTGGCAGCAGGCGCCGGAGAGATCCTCGCTGCTGTTTATCAGCAAAGTTAGCGCTTACTATGTTCTTAATCACGCGCCCTGCTGGCAAAGCAGACCATTTACTGGAATCATTAGACAGCTACGGTATTCCCTATCTGTATCAGCCGGTGATTACTACACAAATGGTGCAATTAAAACCGAAAGATATTCGCTGGCTAGAGCAAGCGGATAGCTTAATTTTTGTCAGCATCAGTGCGGTGAACACTCTAGAGCAACAAGTGACAGTGAAACAATTGCCGGGGCGCTTATTTGCTGTCGGTGCCACCACCGGTGCCGCTTTACAACGTTGGACTGGGCGTCAGGTGATCATCCCAGAAGATCAGCGCAGTGAAGGCTTGTTAGCACTACCAGAGTTGAACAGCGTTGCAGAGCAACAAGTGGTGGTAGTGCGAGGTAATGGCGGTCGTGAACTGATTAAACAAACCTTGGTGCAACGTGGTGCCACGGTGCGTTATGTGCAAAGCTATAGCCGTTTGCCATTGCCGTTAGATGGTGCTCAGCTGAAGCAGCAATGGCAACAGCAGGGCGTGCAGTGTATCGTAGCCACGAGTAATGAAATTTTGCAGCGCATTTTTGGGTTAGTGCCCACAGAGCAGCATGCTTGGCTTGCTCAACAACATTGGATCCTGGTTAGCCCACGGGCACGCGACAGTGCGCTGGCGCTAGGGATCCCACTACAGCATATTCATCTAGCAAGCAGCGCCAATGACGATGCCTTGTTAGAAGCGGTGACGCAGTTTAAGAGGAACATTCTATGAGTGAGCAAGGGCAGGCGACCGTTTCGGAAAAAGTGACAGCACCCGCTGAGGTTGCATCCGATACGACCCACACGGAATCATCAAATACACCGCCGCGCAAAGGTAATGGTCTGGCCTGGTTTGCCATTTTTCTCGTATTGTTATTAACCGCCGCTATGGTGGCGGGGGGGTATTGGCTGTGGCCACAATGGCAATCACTCCAACAGCAGAGCCAGATCACAGAGCAGGGCATTGAACAAAAACTGCAGCAAACGACAGCGACGATCAGTCAGCAGCAACAGCAATGGTTAGAGGCTCAGCAACAAAAACAGTTACGCTTGCAGCAAGAGTATCAACAAGCGATGCAGCAAGATCGTGAACAATTGCAAATGCAAATACAGAGCTTACGCCAGCAAGTGCAACAGCGTGATGGCGCACCGCCACAACACTGGGTATTGATGGAAGTACGTTTCTTGTTAAAGCGAGCGAGTCAAAGTTTGGTCTTGCAACAAGATGTGCAAAGCGCGCGTTGGTTGTTGCAAGCAGCGGATGAGCAACTTGCTAAGCTAGATAATGTGCTGTTGTTAATGGTTAGACAGGCAATTAAGGATGATCTGGCTGCGCTGCAACAAGTCCCTAAAACGGATTTTTCACCGTTATATTTGCAGCTTGGTCAATTACGCCGGCAAAGCATGCAGCTACCATTAAAACAGCAAGAGCAACGTTTAATTCCTTCGCATCAACCGAATGATGATTTAGGCAATTGGCGTGAAAATCTGTCAAGTTATTGGGAGCAAGTATCAGGTAAATTATTCAATGTGCGTGCTGCGCAACCCCAAGATTTTTTCAGTTTATCTTCAGAGCAGCAAATTACGGTGCGCTTAAGCTTACAGCAGCAGTTATTGCTTGCGGAGCTGGCAATTTTACAGCAAGAGCCGGAAGTGTATCAGCACGCATTACAACAAGCCGCCGATTTATTGCAGCGTTACTTTGCTGCCGAAGATCCTATTGTGCAGCAAACCAGCGCTAGCATTGTCGAATTAGCTTCGGCTGCGATGCAAAAGCCCGCATTGCCAGCTTTGCAAAGTATCAATCAGTTAGACCGACAACTTAGTATCATAACGGAGGCTAATTATGAGTAAGCTGTTGATCCTAACAGCAGTCTTAATTCTAGCCATGTTGCTGGGGCCGGTGTTCATTAATAACCCTGGTTATATCAAGATTGTTGCAGCAGGTTACACCATTGAAATGACCTTATTAGGCTTATTTGTGGCCGTCATCGCTGTGGTGTTAGTGTTAAAAATATGCTTAATATTGCTGCGGAAATTAGCTTATTGGCAGCAATTTTCGCTAAACTTCTTTCGTGGTAGGCGTCAACGTAAAGCGCGAGAATCTTTTGCCATTGGTCTGCAAGCGTATGCGCGGCAACAATGGCCTTTGGCCAGCGAAGAGTTACAACATGCTTTGTTAGATCCACAATACGTGAATGAAAAACGCATGTTGGCCAGTTATGCCAGTTTTTATGCCGGCAATAGCGAGCATGCAAATGAATTAGCTGCGGCGTTAACGGCCGATGAAAGTAGCACGACCTTTGTGCAAGCTGATTTGATGCTACAACAAAATAAACCTGGGCAAGCATGTCGTTTATTGGCGGCACATCTTGATGCTGCGAAAACCGATCCCGCTTTAGGGCAATTGTATCTGCAAGCACTAAAACAAGCCGGCCAATGGCAAACGTTGCTGCAAACTATTCCGTTATCATTAACTCAGCAATGGTTTGGTAAAGCAGAATGGCCGTTGCAGCGTTATGCCGTTTATCCTGCGGCATTGAGCCAACTGAGTGCGCAGCAAGGTTTTAGCGAAGAGTCTGAAATTTGGCAAGCGTTACCGTCAAAAGAGCGTAAATCGGCGGCTGCGATGTTGGGCTTAGCATGGGCGCAAGCTCAGGCGGGGCAATGTGAGCGTGCTGAACAGCGTTTAGTACAAGCACTCACCTTAGAAGACTTACCGGCAGCTTGGCCTTACTTAAAACAGATCCCGTTAAATAACTCAGTATTAAAGTTACGTAAAGAAGTGCAGCATTGGCTACGCTCTAGCCCCTCTAATGGCTATATTTACGCGGTACTTGCCTACTTAGCCGAGCAAGAAGGCGATCGTGAGCAAGCCAGTATGGCGTGGCAAAAAGTACGGCAATATAACCCCGAGCTGTGTCGGTAATTTTGCAAGGCTTGGCCGCGGTGACAAACCGCGATGCCAAGGTGTTAATTTTGGGGAGTATGCCGGGGGCTCAGTCGCTCGCCAGCCAGCAGTATTATGCCCACCCGCGTAACGCCTTTTGGCCCATTATGGCATCGTTGTGCGGTTTCTCTGCCAATCTTCCTTATCACGAGCGCTTAGTCTTATTGCGACAACATGGTTTTGCGTTATGGGATGTGCTGGCGCATTGTCAACGTCAGGGCAGTTTAGACAGCGCCATTCGCCATGAGCAAGCCAACGACTTTAATCACTTCTTAGCCGAACACGGCCAGTTAAAACTGATCGCTTTTAATGGTGCCAAAGCACAGCAAAGTTTTAACAAGCAGGTATTACCAACGTTAGCCATCACACCCCCGCGCTTGTTAACCCTTCCTTCTACTAGCCCGGCACATGCGGCGATGTCTTTTGATGCTAAATTGCAACAATGGCTACAAATTAAGCAACGCTATCAGTTAAATGAGGGCTCAACATAAAAATCGTGCTTTTCGTGCTTGAGAAATGTGCAGCGGTAAGACGCCTATTCATCCTTTAATGTGCGCCTATTGTTGTGCTAAAGTGTATTTAGTGTAGATTAAGTGTGTTTTTAAATCTGGCAAGGATTAACAATGAAGCGCTTATGGATTTTGCTCCTGACATGGCTATGTAGCATGCCCCTTTTAGCTGATTGGAATACGGCAATGACGGCATACGACAAACAAGATTATGCGGTAGCTAAAACGGAATTTGAACGCTTGGTTCCTCTCGGCAACGAAGAGGCTATTTTTAATTTGGGCGCGATGTATCACCTCGGTGAAGGTGTATCGCAAGACAGTATTTTAGGTCTGGCGCATTTTATGTTGGCAGCAGAGCTAGGTAAGCCTAACATTTCCCATGTGGTAACGGGTTTACAGCAAAACCTAACCGCGTCGCAGTTAGCCCTAGTTGACACACAATTACAGCGTATCCGGCAACAAGTAAAAGTGCCAATGTTGACATCGATCGATGACAACGATAAGACTAAAGCGCCACAAGCGGTGAAGCGTGTTCAGGCAAAATACCCCGCGGCAGCGGCGGCAAAGGGGCAGTTTGGCTATGTGGCTATGCGCTTTTTAGTTGATGGCAAAGGTAATGTTCAAACCATTAATGTGGTGGACTCATTTCCTAACAACGTGTTTGATAGGGAGGCTATTAGAGCGGTAAGTCGTTGGAAATACGAAGCCAGTGGCAAAAGCCATATATTTAGCGCAGAGCTAAATTTTTTCCTCGAGGGTGGTGTCAATGTTGCAAAAGTTGATGATTTAATACAGCAGCATCAACTATGGCAAGGCGCGTTAATCGGCTCACCGCAACATCAATTTATGCTAGGCCATTTGTTACGTCTGGTTAATATACAAAACAGTAACTACATTTCTATCGACCGAGATATGCCGATTACGGCAGATTTAGATTTATCCGTTTTCAAGCCGTTAAATAAGCTAGAAGCTGATTTCAGTGGTTTTGTCGGTTATGCGGTGGTGCGAATAGCCGATGACGGCACTATTGTTGAGCAAATTTATGCCGATATTGATCCCAGTAGTCAGGTGCAAAATTTGTTGGGGTTAAAATTAAAAGGCAAGATAGATCACGACGTTTATCAGATCATTAAGTACAGTCATGTTTCAGCGCATCGCGCACCCTGGGTTAGAGCTTCTTTTAAGATGCCGTCGAGTTTTTCTGCGCATTTTTGGTGGGATAAAGCGGCGAAGAATGGCAGTAAAGAAGCGCAACGTATTATGGCGGCCTATGATGAGCGTTGGGAATGGTATTTGTTAGAGCAAGAAGATGCCGAAGTGATGGCCTGGGTAGGCAGCCGTATGCTATTAGAAGGGCAGCGTGCGGAAGGTTTAGCCTTGTTAGATGCCGCTATCACCAAGCAGTATCAACCGGCGAAAGAGTTAAAAAAGCAATTGCTATAAGCAACTCTAGTTATTATGAAAAGCGGCGAAAAGCCGCTTTTTTTGATCTTCAATTAAGCGGGTTTGGATAGTTAGTCATTCATTAAATAGCGACAACAGTGCTATAAAAATACTTAATGCAACTAAACGACAGTGAGCTTATCTAAACAGAACACTTTATCTTGAGGCCAGCAGTAACCTGGTTATGTGAGTGAACTCTGCTTAATGGTTAAACTAAAACAGCTATTTCGCGAATATGCAGCAGCCTTTGCTTGGGCATTATTGTTGCACAGCCTCGTGTTGGCTTTGTTATTACACACCACGCTACAAAAACCCGTTGCTTTGCCGCAAGCCGAGCCGATCAGCACCTTTCTTTATCAACCAGCAATTAAATCGCCGGAGCCTGTTGCAGAAATGAAAGTAGAGCGTCCAGTAAAGATACCTGTAGCTCATGCAGATCAGAACGCAGCAAAACAGGCCGCGGCTAGCCACATTAATCAATCCATCAAGCCGCCTGAAGTCAGTGCTACAACCGTTAGCAAAGCGCGGGAGGACGAGCCCGTGTTAGCCTCAAGCGACATTATCTCCTTGCCTATTACGCCAAGGTCCAGCTTAGCTGAGCGTAGTTTAAAACAATTAGCGCAGCCTTATCAGCAAGCGTTAGCACAAGCCGCTGACGCGAGCTATCAACAATGGCAGCAACAGCAGCTGCAACCTAGGATAACCGTAGCAAAACAACATCAGCATGCCGGTGCCAATCCAGAAAAAGCCGTGTTATTTACTTATAATGATGGCCAGCAATTGGTTAAGCTCGGTAACAACTGTTTAATCGTCGATCCACAACTAAGTGGCTTTGAACAAATGATGCAAGCCAAGGGCGCACCTTGCCAAGAGAGTGATGATGCGCTGTTATTTCGTCAAACCATGGCCAAGTGGTTAAGCCGTTAAGTACGCAAAACACCACAGTTAAAGGTACAGGTTATGCTTGTTAGCACAGACCTGTTGCTCCCTCAACGCAATAGTGATTAAAAGCGATGTCAATCTGATTCCATAGTAATCGGCGGGCGGGCTGAACGTTAAAAATAGCAAGTATGTTAAAACACGAGACAAGCATAGCAGTTGGAAAAGGGATGCTTATAACCAAGCGCCCATAACGCTTTGGTTACTACACACTGTAAATGCTTGTTACTAAACTGCATTTTGTATCTCTGCAAAAGATATTGCCGTTCAAAGTTGACTGCGAGCCAGTGGCTCGTTCGACATCACCTGAGAGTAATTGAAAAAGCATAGTCGTTTTTCAGTAAGCGGTTACGTGGTTTTTGTGTTGCAATTTTGAGCGATAGGTGTAGATTATGTGTCAATAGCATACAAAAACAAGGACGATCAATGAAACGCACATGGACTTTAATGTTAGGCCTGATATGCAGTTTACCCCTCTCTGCCGATTGGAATCTGGCAATGACCGCCTATGACAAACAAGATTATGCGGTCGCTAAAGTGGAGTTTGAACGTTTAGTCCCTTTCGGTAACGAAGACGCTATATTCAACTTAGGCGTCATGCATCACCTTGGTGAAAGTGTGCAAAAGGACAGCCAACTGGCGTTAGCGTACTTTATGTTGGCGGCTGAACTCGGTAAAGCAGATATTGAACATGTGATTGCGCAATTACAACAAAGTTTTACCGCAGCGCAATTAGCCGTTGTCGAAACGCAACTGCTGCAAATTCGGCAGCAAGTGAAAATTGCGGCGTTGAATCCAGAAGATGACAGTGTTGAAGTCGACTTACCACAACCGATAAAGCGCATACCTCCAAAATACCCCGTATCAGCCGCTGCGCAAGGTCAATTCGGTTATGTGGCTATGCGTTTTTTAGTTGATGCAGAGGGTAATGTGCAAACCATAGATGTGTTGGATGCGTTTCCTGAGCGTGTTTTTGTCAGGGAATCTATCAGAGCGTTAAAGCGCTGGAAGTATGAAGCCAGTGGTAAAAGCCATCTATTCAAAGTACAACTAGATTTTATGTTGGGCGGCGGTGTTAATGTGGGGCAAGTGGATAACTTTATCCAAAAACATCAATTGTGGCAGGGCGCTTTAATAGGTTTGCCGCAACATCAATTAACCCTAGGCAGTTTATTGCGTTTAGCTGATGTGCAAAGTAGTAATACTTTGCACATAGATAGCGAATTGCCGATTGCTGCAAATCTGGATTTAGCCGTGTTTCGGCCAATAAAGCAGTTAAAAGTCGATTTTGATGGTTTTATGGGCACTGCGGTGGTCCGAGTAGCGGACGATGGTACTATTACAGAGCACATCTCGGGTGAAATTGCCCCCTCTAGCACAGTACAAAATCTAGTAGGTTTAAAGTTAAAAGGTCAGGTCGAACACAACGTTTATCGTATAACGAAGAACAATGACAGCCCGTCGCAGCAGGCGCCTTGGGTAACGGCGTTATTTTCCGTGCCATCCAATTTTTCTGCGCGTTTTTGGTGGGACAAAGCCGCTAAGAATGGTAGTAAAGAGGCACAACGTATTATGGCGGCTTATGATGAGCGTTGGGAGCAGTATTTATTAGAGCAAAAAGATGCCGAAGTCATGGCTTGGGTAGGTAGTCGCTTGTTACTGGAAGGGCAACGTGATGAAGGTTTAGCCCTGTTAGATGCAGCCATCGCTAAGCAGTATCAGCCCGCGAAAGCGCTTAAAAAGCAGCTGTTGTAAGCAACAGACGTGACGTTAGAAAGCGGCTTAAGGCCGCTTTTTTGATCTTAAAAAAGTGTTTCGCCAGCGGCTTAATGTTCAGCGCAATAGCGCGTAACAGCAAAGAAAACCTAATACCATAGTTATTGGTTGAACATTAAAAACAGCGCATTTGCGCAAAACTGAAAAGGGCCTGCAAGCCCGCTAACAGTTTACTCCACTAAATGCTGCTCTAGACGCTGGCGCAGATCACCCTCAATGGCTACCGCTTTACCGGTTTTTTGATCCAGGCAAACGAATGTCACTTGAGCATCTGCCGCAATAGCGTCGGAACCGGCTATCCGAACTTCCTGAGTGACCACAGCGCTTTTGCCACCCACTTTACTAAAGCGTGTATACACTTCTAGGGTTTGGCCCATGGTCGCTGCCACGCGATAGTTAATATTGATATTGACAATTACCCAGGCCAAATTGTGTTGGCTAAACCACTGAATATCCCCGCTGTCTTCTAAATACCCCCAACGGGCTTCTTCTAAAAACTCTAAATAGCGGGCGTTGTTTACATGTTGATAAATATCTAAATGATAGCCCCGAACTTTAATCACTGTTTTATGTTGCATCCATAGCACCTGTTTTTAGTGTATTTGCTCTGATTTTGGCATAGTTCGAACACCGCTGCCAGTGACCATTATGTTTTAATAGTTGACGCTTAACACGCCTTTGTTAATATGCTGATAACTGCTTCACAAATAAAACGCTTATATGTTAAGGATGAATCGATGCGATTAATTTTAGTGCTAGGATTTTTGCTACTCAGCTTTGGGGTGCGGGCTGATTGGCTGAGCGCTTTGCAAGCATATGAAAATAAACAATACGCTGTTGCAAAAACAGGTTTCACTAACTTATTACCTTTAGGTAATGCTAATGCCGCTTTCAACCTTGGTGTGATGGCATATTATGGTGAAGGTCAGGAGGTTGATCTCGAACAGGCCTTAACTTATTTTTTACTAGCAGAGCAATTACAGCATGAACAAGCTGCAGACATTGTTAAGCGTATTTATGAAGAAGCTAGCACAGCACAACGAGCTGGTGCAGAAGAAGCGGCGGCTAAAGCTTTAGCGGGAGTGTTTATCAAAAAAAATGCTCAGCGCTATCAATTAAGTAAAGAGCAACCGCCAGCTGAAATATCCACACCGATGCCCGATATTCCCAATGATGTCACCAGAAAGCATCCATTTGGTTATGTCGTTGTACAGTTTTTAGTGGATGGTGAGGGGCGGGTAAAAGTTGCCGATGCCGTAGACGGCTTCCCGGAAGGAGCTTTCGATCCTTATGTTTTCCGTACTATGGGGCGTTGGCAATATGAAGCAACCGGCAAAGCCCATTTGATGTCGGTACGCCTGAGCTTTTGGGCCACGGGTTCAATGAATGCGCGTTCTGCTAATCAGATTATTAAGGGGCAAAATTTATGGTCCTATGCGCAACTGGGCTCGAGTAGGCATCAAGAAATGCTAGGCAGCGTACTGAATTTAGTGTCGATGGTGTCAGGTGCTGAAGTGTATATCGACGAAGATTTGCCCGCACCAGCCAATGAACCAGATGTTTCGGCATGGTTTGAAAGCAGAAAATTTGATATCAACATCCCGGGTTTGGCCGGAGCAGTCAGCGTAGCAACCAACGAAAAAGGTGAAATTGTTCGATTGTTGGATGCCAGTGAGTTAACTCATCCCGCGGCAGAAACACTGCAGGGAACGCGGATCCGTGGTGCTAATAGTGGCTTTTTCCGGTTAAGTAATAGCTTATCGCAAGATCGTTCGTTTAGCCGTGTTAGTAAGAAAAACAGCATTTTGGTTGAACAATATCATGCCGTGCATCAAGAGTTGACAGCGGGTTACTGGTGGAAAACCGCGGCTGCAAATGGTGATCGCCGAGCACAGCGTATTTTAGGTGCGCAACGCGAAGATTGGCAGTTCTATCTTATTCAACAGCAAGATCCGCTGGCGACGGCTTGGCATGGCGCACGTTTATGGTTAGATGGCGAAGCCGCAGAGGGTAAAGCGCTATTAGAACAAGCGCAAGCCGCAGGTTACAAGCCCGCGAGCGAGTTATTACAAGCCTTAAGTTTGTAGTGCGCTTAGCTATTCAAACCACGCTAATTGAAAAATAGCGAAAATTAAGGAACATAAAATGCGTTTTATGACACTCGTATTGCTGATGCTGACAACCTTCGCCGTGCAAGCGGATTTGCTGGTGTCTTTACAAGCCTACGAAAATAAAAAATATAGCGAGGCAAAAGCGGGCTTTATTACGCTATTACCACTAGGTAATCCCGATGCAGCCTTTAATCTAGGTGTGATGGCTTATTATGGTGAAGGACAAGAGATTAATCGGGTAGAAGCATTAAGCTATTTTTTACTAGCAGAAAAATTACAGCATCCAGATGCCAGCGCTATCGTGCAACGTGTGTATGCCGAGGCGAGCAGCGATGAGCGTCTGCAAGCCGACGCTGCGGCAGCTAAAGCTTTTGCTGCGGTCATTATTAAACAGGATGCGCAACCTTACCAGCTGAGTAAAGAGCAGCCTCCGGCCGCCATTAATACGCCGATGCCGATAATCCCTGAAGAAGTCACCAGAAAGAATCCGTTTGGTTTTATCGTATTACAGTATTTAGTAGATGGTACGGGAAGGGTGCAGGTTGTTGATGTATTAGATAGTTTTCCGGTTGGTGCTTATGATTTTCACGCTATGCGCGAGCTGCGCCGCTGGGAATATGCAGCGACCGGTCGTCCGCATTTAATGTCGGTGCAGTTAAATTTTTGGATAGCCGGCGTGATGGATTCAGGCAGCGCGAATAGGATTGTTAATCAAAATAACCTTTGGACTTATGCACAAGTGGGTTCTGCTCGGCACCAAGAAACACTGGGCAGCGCGCTAAATGTGATTTCTATGGTGTCGGGTGCTTTAGTGTATGTAGATAAAGATATGTCGGAGCCTGGTGATAAGCCGGATTTAACGGCTTGGTTTGACAGTAGAAAACTGAAAATTAATATTGAGGCATTTGATGGCGAAGTGACAGTGCAAACCAATACAAAAGGCGAAATCGAGCGTGTGTTGCAAAGCGATGAACTTATTGCCCCCGAGGCAGAGGCGTTGCTGGGCATGCGCATTCGTGGCGGCAAAGAAGGCATTTTTCGACTCAGTAATAGCACCAAACAAGAACGCGCTTTTAGTCGCTTAGTGAATCGCCCGACTATTTTGATACAGCAATATGTGCCAGTGCATGAGCAGTTAACGGCAGAGTATTGGTGGCGCACAGCCGCGACAAATGGTGATCGTCGAGCACAGCGTATATTAGGCGCGAAGCGCGAAGATTGGCAGTTCTATCTGATCCAACAGCAAGATCCGTTGGCGGCAGCCTGGCATGGCGCACGTTTATGGTTAGATGGAGAGAAGACCGAAGCTAAAGCCCTGCTAGAGCAAGCACAAGCCGCAGGTTACAAGCCTGCGACTGAGTTATTACAAATATTAAGTTTATAGTTAGATATAAGCAAACGCATCAGCAAACATGTGCTCGCGATGGCCGCCTTGCGCGATAAAAGCCTCGCGAGCCACCCCTGCCATTGCAAATGGGCCAGCCATATAAATGTCGTAGGCTTCAAGAGAAACAATATCTTGCAACACGGCTTCATGCACTAAGCCACTGCGACCTTGCCATTGTGCGCTAGGCTCTTGCACCACCGGAATCACTTGATATTTACGATTGCTGGCTGCCCAACTCGCCAATTCGGTCTGGTAATACAAGGCGTCTTCGCTTTTTACACCCCAGTACAATAATACCGGGATGTCTTTTTTCGCAGCCGCGATTGCTAAGGCAATACTGTGTACATAAGAGAACCCGGTGCCACCGGCTAATAACACGATGGGGCGATCACTGTTCGCTTGCCAAGCGGCATGACCCAGACCGACTTCAACTTGAACCGGCTCACCGGCAGCAAATTGTTGTTGTAGATGAGTTAACGCTGCCCCAGACCAGTTATCTCCCGCTGCCGCGCCAATGTGCAATTCCAACAACGGTTGTTCTGGGGTGCTGGCGATAGAGAAAGGTCTTTTATCTGTTGCTGTCAGACACAGTTGTAAGTATTGGCCGGCAATAAAGTTAACGGGCGCAGCTGGCGCGAGTACAACTTTACTGACAACGTGAGTAAGGGCTTCAATGGCAACAACCTGACAAGCAATAGCGTTCATAAACATCTCATGTTAAGCGGGGTTAACCGCGTATAAAAGGGTGGTGTAGTTGCAGATCGGACTGGGCATAAGCCACGCAACAGTAAACAAATCGCTGCTGACGGTCAACGTCTGTTAATGGGCTTGGTTCAATATAACTCACGTTACCGTCACGTAGTTTACACACGCAACTGGTGCATACGCCCTGCTGGCATCGGTAAGGAAAATCGATACCTTGGCGCAGCGCGGCCTGCAGAATAGTTTCTTCAGGCCGCACTTCAAAACTTAACTGCGCTGGCAGTACCGTGACCTTATGGCTCATGGTTTGGCCGCGGGTAAAGTGATGCCCAGGCTTGGCCATAAACTATCAACCCGCTGTTTAATTTCGTCAGACATGACAATCGGCTCGCCCCATTCACGAGTGGTTTCACCTGGCCATTTATTGGTGGCGTCCATACCCATTTTTGACCCTAATCCCGATACAGGTGAAGCAAAATCAAGATAGTCGATTGGCGTGTTTTCAATCAGCGTGGTATCGCGCGCGGGATCCATACGGGTGGTAATGGCCCAAATCACATCTTGCCAATCGCGGGCATTGATATCGTCATCACAGACAATTACAAATTTAGTATACATAAACTGGCGTAAGAACGACCACACACCCATCATTACGCGTTTGGCATGGCCAGGATACTGTTTTTTCATCGTGACAACAGCTAAACGGTACGAACACCCTTCAGGGGGTAAGTAAAAGTCGGTAATTTCCGGAAATTGTTTTTGCAAAATGGGCACGAACACTTCGTTCAGTGCGACGCCCAAGATAGCCGGTTCATCTGGTGGACGGCCGGTGTAAGTACTGTGATAAATCGGATCTTTACGATGTGTAATATGCGTTACAGTAAATACTGGGAAATTATCGACTTCATTGTAATAACCCGTGTGATCCCCGTAAGGCCCTTCGGGGGCCATCTCACCCGCTTCAATGTAGCCCTCAAGCACAAATTCAGCACTGGCCGGCACCTGCAAGTCGTTACTCACGCATTTAACCACTTCGGTGTTATCACCACGTAATAATCCGGCAAAACCATATTCAGACAGCGTATCAGGTACAGGCGTAACGGCACCTAGAATGGTGGCAGGATCGGCGCCCAGTGCAACCGACACAGGGAAGGGTTTGCCCGGGTGAGCTTTTTGCCATTCAAAGAAATCTAAAGCGCCGCCACGATGCGATAACCAGCGCATAATCAGCTTGTTTTTGCCCAGCACTTGTTGACGATAAATACCCAAGTTTTGGCGGTCTTTATGCGGCCCTTTGGTTACGGTAAGACCCCAGGTGATCAGGGGGGCGGCATCGCCCGGCCAGCAAGTCATAACCGGCAACTGGGTCAAATCGACCTCATCACCACTGAGTACGACTTGTTGGCAAACGGCTTTTTTCACCTGTTTGACCGACATATTCAGAACTTGTTTGAAAATAGGCAATTTACTAAAGGCATCTTTCAGCCCTTTTGGTGGCTCGGGCTCTTTTAAAAAAGCCAACAATTTACCGACTTCACGTAAGGCCGCCACATCTTCTTGGCCCATACCCAAAGCCACTCGCTGAGGTGTACCAAATAGGTTGGCTAATACTGGGATCGAATACCCTTTTGGGTTTTCAAATAATAACGCTGGGCCACCGCCACGCAGAGTACGGTCGGCAATTTCAGTCATTTCCAATACCGGATCAACGGGCTGCTTGATGCGAATTAATTCACCACGTTGTTCTAACTGCGCGATAAAATCACGTAAATCTTTATATTTCATTGGTTGCCTTCATCAATGCCAGCGTAACATCGAGCTTCATTTCGCTGACTATTATACATTTCTAAGGGCTATCTGCCAGTTCTGGCCGACGCTGTGGCCAAGTGTCGTGGCACATTAGAGCTATGCTGCGATAAATACATGGGCAGATATACGCGATAACGAGCAGAAGGGGTTAGAAATTAATGTCAAAAAATGTCAGCTAACGCTGGGGCTGCAGTGTTAAGGGGGTGTTAGCTGGGTGCTTATAGAAACAGCGGCGCCGCCAAGTGAGGCCGATTGTTTTACTTGCACCTGAGCTTGATGCCAATTGGCAATTTGACTAACAATATACAAACCTAAACCAAAGCCTTTATCATCTTGCTGTTGGCGTTTGAAGGCCTTTAATACATCTGGAGTGCTTTGCAAGAAGCCTGGACCATCATCTTCAACGCTCAAGCTCCAACCTTGGTCATCTGCTGTTAATTGCACTTCAATCTGCTGTTTTGCAAAACGCGCCGCGTTAGTGACCAGATTCTGCACCACAATACTGATGGCTGCTGGGTCAAAGCAAGCTTGTTCACCTTGCGAAGAAAAGCGGAGCCTAATGGCCGGTGGTAGGTGAGTAAAGCGTGGCCTTAGCTTCTCTATAAACTCTACCAGCAGAACCGGTTGTAATGTCTTTTCATGCTGCAGATGTTCCAATTTGGCAAAGCTTAAATAACTAGTGGCAAGTTGTTCAATTTCGTCTAAATCAGCATTTAGCCGCTGTTGATATTGTGGTGCAAGTTGTTGTTGAGATAACGCTAAAGCAAAACGCATACGTGCCAGTGGCGTACGTACTTCGTGCGATATTATTTTTGATAGCGCTTTGTGTAGATCAACTAAATTCACTATTTGATTGGCCACCTTGTTAAACGCTTTTGCCAGTGGGTAGATGGCGGAATGCTTGCTGATGTTTAAAGTAAGATGCTGTGGGTTCTCACCAAATTCGATTGCGGTTTTTTGTAAGCGTTGTAAATCTCTAAATACTGGCCAAATGAGCATAATAGCGATCAGCGTTAAACAGCCATAAAATGCCAGTAGCAGTATTGGCATCACATCTTCAGTTTGTGCTGTTTTTTGCAGCGGACCCAGCCTAACGACTTGTGTCGGATCAGCGCTCAATTGGTAATAGTACAAAGAGGTGGCATCGTGAGCCAAGGCAATGGTTTTACCTTGCTCCAGTAAGTTCGCTAACGACTCAGGCAGTGCCAGTTGATTACGTGCTATTAAGCTTCTACTTGGCAGGGGGTGTTCTGGCGCAATTAGGCTCTCAATGTTGAGCATGTACTGGTTGTGTTCTGGATACAGTTGCTCAACGATTTGACTAAAACTCCAGATGACCAAGGCGCATGAGAGTACTAAGAAGAGAAACAGGCGATAAAACTGTTGTTGCATTAGCGGTTAGTCCTGGGATCATAATGGAATAGATAGCCTTGGCTAACCAGCGTGGTAATATCTAAGCCGATAATATCTAATTGTTGTAGTTTCGTGCGTAAACGACTGATTTTAACATCAATGGTGCGATCCAGACCGTTGTATTCACGCCCCACTAGTTGCTCAAATAAAAACTCGCGATGTAATACTTGGCCATTGTGGCAGGCAAAGATCCACAATAAAGCTAATTCTTTAGTCGTTAACTTAACGCTTTTATCTTGCACGCTAAGTTGATGCGTTAAGCGGTTAATCGTGAGATCCGCTAATCGTAATTCATGGCGATTCAGTGTACTCATTTTGCGTAAGTTTGCATTGATGCGGGCGAGCAGTACTGTTGGCTTCACCGGTTTGACAATATAGTCGCAAGCACCTAGTTCTAACCCTTTGATTTGTTGATGATCCTCATCGAGCGCTGTTAGAAATAAAATCGGACAATTAAAACGTAGTGTCAGCCAGCTACTGGCTTCGAAGCCGCTGACACCAGGTAACATGACATCGCAAATAATTAAATCAAAGCCCACGCTTTGTGGAATTTGGCTGATCAGTTCAGCTTGGCTGATATGTTGTACGTTAAACCCTTGTTGTTGCAGATAAGACAGCGTGAGTTCGGCCAGTGGCAAGTCATCTTCTATCAGTAAAAGCCGTGTTGATTGACTCGCTTCCATTATAAATTCCAACCAAGGCCGCGCCGGCGGCGTGATTTTACGGGGTTATATTTAGCGGTAGTAAATTCAGCTTGGGCTATTAAATTGGCATTCATATCCAATAAACGAAACATGGTATTGCGTTTAATACTGAGAAAGAGGCTTAAGCTAACGTGATTAAAAGCGGCATAACAAGATAACGGGGTTTCGTCATCACTGCGCCATAAACAGGCTTGCTCGGTTAAGGGGGCTTGATACTCTATCGATAAATTAAGCTGACACACAGGTTGCTCGTCTGTGACGACACATAAGTTAGGCGTTAAGATCAGGTCATCAAGATCCTTAGCGGTCGCCGGTAATGCCCACCATGTCGTCAGAATTAAGCCTAGCGAGGCAACTATTTTACCCTGCATGCGGTACCTGTTTAAAAAGAATAACTCACCCCCACAAAGGCAGAAAGATAATCAGACTTTTCAATCAACGGGCTTTGGCTAATACCATGCCCCAAATGGTTATATTCCAGCAAACTGATTAGCGTCCAGTGAGCATTAAGTGTTTTGTTGGCAACCCAGCGAATATGCGAGTTAAGCGTATCTCGTGGTTGATAGCTTGTGCGCGCTGTTTGTAATTCGGCATCCGTTAAATAGTAATAATAACTAACCAGTTCACGGCTTTTTTGTGTTAACCCAAGCTCTAGCCCCCAAGATACGTCATACCAATCAAAGACATATTTGTAGCGTAAGTGTAGTTCATAACCATTATGCACACCGGAAATGTCGGTATAGGCGCCGGCAGTCATATCGCCTACTGCACTTTGCCAAGTGAGTTGCGAGCCAAGCAAATAAGATACTTTACGTTCTATCGCGGCATAATTTATGGGTCGGCTGGGGCGGCCAGGCGTCTTACCATTAGTAATGCCAAATAGATCAGTGACTAATAAGTTGCCAATACCATCCAGTTCAAAAAATAAACCATCTTCATTTAGCCGACTTTGAATATCGACAAACAGCTGTTCATTTTCGAACAGGCTATAGCCTAAAGTGAAATTTTCCAGATAAAAGCGCTCACCGTAGTAAAGCACGCTGGGCAGCACATAGGTTTTTATCGGTTCAGCATGGGCACGCGGGTTTTCGACGTAACCATAGCCTAAGGCCACAGCAACTTGCCATTCTCCAACAGGTACGTCGTTTGCTGTAGCGACCTTAGTTAGCATGGCACATGCTAACCAGCAGCCGACAAACAGCTTTAGCCTGAGCTGAAAATTCAAACGCTTGCTCCACCAAAAATGTATAGCGTTATTAAAACACAGAATAGACCCAGTGTGACGCATGCTTTATGGCAATTGATACACACTGTAACACCAAGATGCTATCGGTTAATTATTAGCCTGTGATTATATCTTAATTCTGGCAGAAACATCTGCTGGTGCAAAACGCACATATTAAAACAATCCAGGAAGCATAATCGTGAAACTAAAACATGTCACCATCGCAATAGCGGCAGCACTTTACAGTGCCAGCTCCGCCTATGCCGCTGGGGTAGGCGTCCCAGGGCAGCCCATTCAACATAAACTGGAAAAACCTAAGCTGGATATTGAAAAGATTTATCAATATTCAGATGAAGCGCGACAGCGTTACGATTCCATGGCACAAAATGATGGACTCAATGTGCAGGTTAATCGCCAGCACGGTAAGTTTACGCCCGAACAAGATCTTCGTGGTGAGCATGTCTATATTGTCCGATTAGCCAAGCCTGCTATCTCAGCGGCGACCTTTAGCGAACAGACACTGCAACAAATCAATAATAACGAGCAAAAGCTGTTTCGTGCCGGTAAAGCGGTGTCGGTAGAAATTGAGCAGTACCGTAATCAGTTGATGATTCAGCAAAACGAATTTATGCGTCAGGCTGGAAGTCTCGTCGGGTATGTACAAGTTCGTCGGCAATTTACTAATGCGATCAATGGTATGACGATGACCATGACGCAAGAGCAAGCCGCTCAATTAGCGACGCTGCCTCAAGTGCTCTCGGTGCAGCGTTCGAAAATTTATGAGCTGTTAACTGACGCGGGTCCGGAATTGATTAAAGCCGATGCCGTTTGGACAGGGCAGGCTGCAGCAACAGCAGGTATACCGTTTAAAGGTGAAGGTACCATCATTGGTATCATCGATACCGGTATTAATACCGATCACCCGTCGTTTGCGGCGACTGCCGAAGACGGCTACACCCATAGCAATCCATGGGGCGCCGGTACCTATGTGGGCGACTGCACAAAAAGTGGTTTTGAAAGCCTATGTAACGATAAGTTAATTGGGGTACGCAGCTATTCGGTGATCACGGATTTATTTACCTCGGGTGAATTGGGCGCGGTGATGCCAGCCAGCGGTGAAGATTATCAAGGCCATGGTTCGCATGTAGCCTCAACGGCAGCGGGTAACGTGTTAAACAATGTGGCCTTTGTTACACCAGAAAGCGCTAGCGCGGGTGATGGTGAAGTCATTCAAGAGGCCATGTTTCCACAGATCAGCGGTGTAGCACCGCGGGCAAATATCGTGTCTTATCAAGTGTGCTATCCCGCCGCCGAAGAAGTATCAGGCTGTCCTGGTGAAGCTTTAATTGCCGGTATTGAAGATGCAATCAGTGATGGGGTTGATGTGATCAACTTCTCCATTGGTGGTCAGGACTCTCACCCTTGGACCGACTCTGTTGAAATGGCTTTTTTGAATGCACGTGAGGCTGGCATTATTGTGGCCGCCGCTGCAGGTAACTCCGGTCAAGCGAACGGTGCAGCAGAATTCTTTAGCGCCATCGATCATGCGTCACCCTGGTTGATGAACGTGGCGGCAACAACGCATGGTCGTGAAGTCGTAGTAGAAACCCTGCTAGCTGAACCGCAATATGCTGATCCTGCGTTAGCGGGCAGCCGGATGCCAACTTGGGAAAGTTTAACGGGTGGCTCTATTACTGAAACCGCCGTTACCGGTGTGGTATTGCGTGCCGCAGACTACTTGAATGTGAATGGCGTAAAAGATCAATATTGTGGTGCAGCCTATGCGCCAGGTACTTTTGAGGCTTACCCCGATGGTAGCCCAGTAGTTGATGCGAATAATAATCCTGTTGATACCTTAGTGGTTTGTGCTCGTGACAACCTGGATAACCCTAATGGTGTGGCACGTACGTTAAAGTCAGACAATGTGAAAGCCGGTGGTGCAGACGGTTTTATCATGTACAACTTTGGTTCCTCTGATCCCATAGTGTATACCGCTAAATATTCTTTACCCTCAGTACATTTGAGCTATGGAGATTGGTACGGTCATGTCAGTAATGGCTCTTATGGCTTAGAGGATTGGACACGCAGCAGTAATGGTAAGAGTCATATGATTACCATTAAACCCACGGTGATTGAACGTCGCGTTGATCAAGCTAATGCCGATTGGTTGGCGCCTTTTTCTTCACGTGGTCCAAGTTCGTCAACTGCAGAGGCGTTAATTCCTGCTGTTGCGGCGCCGGGCGTGAGTATTTATGCGGCTTATGCCGATGAAAAACCCTTTGTTGATACACCGACTACCGCTGATTTTACCTTTTTAAGTGGTACGTCAATGGCTTCCCCACATGTAGCCGGTGCCATGGCGTTATTACGTCAAGCTCAGCCGACGTGGAGCGCCACCGAGATCCAATCTGCTCTAGCGATGACCGCAGATAATGTCGTGCAATATCGCCGTTTAAACTCAGCAACTGGTGATGTGGAGTTAGCCAGTACCTATCGTGCGGGTACCGGTCGAATCAACGTTGAAAATGCAGTAAACGCCGGTTTAGTGATGGACGAAACGGCGGCTAATTTCCGCGCCGCGGATCCTGAAAATGGTGGTGCAGTGCATAAACTGAATTTACCGCAGTTAGTTAACTTCAGTTGTAAGCCACATTGTACTTGGCTGCGCACCGTGAAAGCGACGAAAGACGGCAGTTGGTCAGTCAGTGCTGGCGATGTAATGAATTGGGCCTATGATTCACGTTCACAAGTAAAGCAAAACGGTGTCACTATTGAAGTTTCGCCTAGCGAGTTTACCTTGGCTGAGGGTGAAACTCAGGTGCTTATTGTCAAAGCTTCAGTGATGGATACGCAAGACTTATTCTCCAACGCAGAAGTTGAATTGCATTCACAATTATTCTTAACCGAAGTGAACGGCGCCAGTCCTGAAGCGCATTGGCCGATGGTTTTCAAGTACGACATGAATAACATGCCGGCTAAGCTGGAAGCGATTGCCCATGCCAACAATGCCAGTGCCGTTTTCAAAGGGATAGAATTACCTGCCGGTGATAATTTCGGTCGGGTCTTTACTCCCGTAAAAGCAGAGGTTATTGAAGTTACTTTACCCAAGGATGATGACGCCCAGTTCCCGTGGAGTACCAATATGGATCTGTCTGTTGATGTGGCAGAGCGATTGGACGAAGCGACCGTCACGCATTTTGTTAATGTACCTGAGGGTGCCAAGCGCCTTGTGGCAGAAACCATCGGCAAAACGGTATCGCCATTAGGTGAAAGTTTTGATGTGGGTAACTTACTGGTTTATGTGGGTAAAGACTACAACGGTAATGGCTTCCCCGATATGAATGATGAAATCTTATGTTTCTCTAATCATATTATGTATAACAACTTCTGTAATATTAATAATCCGGATGCAGGTGATTACTGGGTAGTGTTCTACAGCTCAAGAAAGGGGTCTGCGCAGAACAACTATTATGATGCGGTAGAAGAAACCTTTAAGTATGCCGTCGCGGTAGTGAGTGATGACATCAACAACGAGCTTACCGTGCAAGTACCATACAGCGATGGTAAAACGCCGGTTGATGTGAGTTTGCATTGGGATTTACCCGAAATGGCGGAAGACGATATTTATTATTCGGTCGTCGACTTTGGTTCGTCAATGGTGAATGCAGGCAATATTGGTAAGGTCGGTTTAAAACTGGTGCGAGGTCAAAACGATATTAGTTTAGATGTACCTAGAACCGCAGCCAAGCGTGGTGATAAGGTCCCGTTTACTTTTGAAGTGTTACCTAATAATACCGGGGCGGATCGTCAATTTACCATTAGTGCAACCATCCCAGCGGGTTTAACCGTGAGTACACAAGATGTGTTTTCTTCTAACAGCGATATTGTGACCGGTATAGAGTTAGAAGGCGATCAGCTTGTCATCACGGGTATGCAACCTGATACTTCAGAGTGGGTGTCGGATTATATTGTAACCTCCAATCTGGATGATGCGATGTGCCGCACGCCTAACTTTGGTAATACTAATGTGGGGGGTTATGTCAACCTAGCCGAGTTTGGTATTCAACCTGTGTTCGGTGGTTTTGCACCTGTTGAGTATGACAGCAACGGTCGTGCTCTCTCTAATAAAGACAATAGCATCCAGCATCGTAACGGTGTGGTCATTCCGATGAGCAGCATATTTAACGGGTACTACGATAGCTTCCATCTTTACAACAATCGTGATCAGTTGAATGTGAATAAGCAAAATGCCGTTGAGATCCGAGGTACAGGCTTAATTTCTTTATGGGAAGGGCAGCCACTGTTTGCACCTTATCATTATCGTTATCCTTATAACTCTTTCCCTTACGAGTCGATCTCTCCGTTGTGGCGAGCTGCTGGTGGTATTGGGTCTAATTTTAATGCCGATTTGATGAGTGTGCCGTTGGATACTGCTGGTTCAGATCGTTCAGGCATTTCTTTGGCTAGCACACAAAGCGGTTGGGGGATTATTGAATTTGATAATGCACGCTCTTACGGTAATCAAGTACGTGCCGCTGATCGCACTTATAGCTATACCGAACGTGATGATCGTTTCGATTTCCAATGGATCTTTAATGTCGATGTAAACCATCAAAAAGGTCAATACGAAATGTTTATGGCGTACGACAACATAGACTTTGGCTCACAAGATGAGCGTGGTTCGATTGGTGTGCAAGGTTTCCGTGGCCCAATATATAACCGTGGCCCGTTTACTGCTTATTTAGCCAGTGATGTAGCTTATAACGACTTGACCGATAAAGTGGCTAATGATTTGGTCTATTGCTTCGATTATGTAGGGCCTGAGTCTTCGCAGTTTGAAGTCACCGTTTGGGCGGAAGTCACTGCGGCAGCAGCGGGTAGCGACTTGCAATTTAACGCAGTGAGTCAAATCGATGGCATGGCAGATATTGCAATGAGCCACAGTATTAAGTCACCAAGTAATATTACGCTGGGCACTATTGCTGATCAGCAAATCGATGAAAACACGACTTTAAGCAACCTTGTGGTGTACTACGTTGATGAAGAAAACAGTGTTAATAAAATCAGTGTGACTGGCGATAAGATCACGGCAACAACTACTGGCCATGAGTCAGGTAGTAAGATCAGCATTACGCCAGACAAAGATTTTCATGGCGAAGTGGTCGTTACCGTCAGTGTTGCTGATGTTGAAAACCCAGCGGATAAAGCAAGCACACAGTTTAAATTAACCGTTGTGTCCGATGGTAAGGAACCGGTAACGGTCTCACCGCCAGTGGTGGTTCAACCGTCGAGCAGTTCATCAGGTGGTAGCGTCAACTTCTGGTTATTAGCCATGTTAGGGTTATTAACTTTGAGAAGAAAGCGCTAATCATTTTACGCAGTGAGACAGGGATGTCCCTTGTAAAAACCGCCGCTGGCGGTTTTTTTTTGCCAAATTTAGTCAGTTTAGCGGTGCTAAACGCATCGTTAGCATTGTGCGATATAACAGACTGCTCGTTTTGGCCTGCTAAGCGGCTGGCATCGCTGCTGAGGAGACTTATACTGTTGTTAACATATTTCGACGGGTTATACGATGCAAGAGCAAGAAGGGGTTATAAAATTTCAATTGTTTTATCAAGCTGCGCCATTACCTGCCAACATAGATATTACCGAGTTAAATGCGTGGCGTACGCTTTGCGTACAAACGGGCATGTTAGGGCAGCATCTTGAGCGCTATGATAATTATGGTTTTGGGAATATTAGTCAGCGGGTCGCAGGTGGTGAACACTTTATCATCAGTGGCACGCAAACGGGTGGTAAACTGCAGTTAAGCGCAGCAGATTACGCGCTGGTCACCGCTTGTCTACCGGCACTAAACCGAATTAGCGCACAGGGCGTAACTAAACCCTCTTCTGAAGCGATGACACATGGCCAGCTTTATCAGTTACTGCCACAGGTTAATTTTATTATTCATGCGCATTGCCCGGCAATTTGGCAGTATGCAGATGCACTAGCGTTAGCGCAAACGGCTGCGCAAGTGCCTTACGGCACGGTGGCGATGGCGGAGGAAGTGTCCCGCTTGTTCCAACAAAGTGAGGCCGCGGCACAAGGTATTTTCACTATGGCAGGGCATGAAGATGGTGTGGTGACCTTTGGCAAGAATGCTGAAACCAGCTTTCAAATTTTAATGCGTTATTATGCAGCTGCGCTGGCGCTGGGTGCGACACCAAATCTGTGATTGTCTTTGATAAATTATCAAAAAGCAGTCACAATGCTTTAATGTTATTTTATCTCATTTTCACTCCCACTAGAGAGCGCTTTTTATGCAGTTTCCCGATTCAGTTAAACAGCAGAGCTGCCAGGATTGTTTAAGTGGTCAAGATCTGGGTTTTGAAATCCGTATGGCATTTCAACCGATTATCGATTGGCACACGCAGCAGATTGTTGCTTACGAAGCCTTGGTGCGCGGGCCGAACGGTGAAGGTGCAGGGTGGGTTTTTTCTCGGATAAACGATAGCAATAAATATTACTTTGATCAGGCTTGTCGGGTAAAAGCCATTGAAACCGCTGCGCGTCTAAAATGCAGTACCTATTTGAATATTAACTTTTTGCCGAACGCGGTGTATAACCCAGAAACCTGTATTAAAGCCACCATTGAAGCTGCCGATCTCTATGGCTTTGATTTAACCAAGCTGATTTTTGAAGTGACTGAAGGTGAGCAGATCCCAGATAAAGCGCATTTGAATCGCATCTTTCGCAGTTATGCTAAACGTGGCTTTCAAACTGCGATTGATGATTACGGTTCGGGTTTTGCAACATTAGATTGGCTAATCGAGTTAAGACCTCACTTATTAAAGCTAGATATGGAACTGATCCGTAATATTCACCTTAATTGCGCAAAACAATTTATCGTGGCCAAAACAATTGAGCAATGCGAGTTGCAAGGTACCAAGGTGTTAGCTGAAGGCATTGAAACAAAAGAAGAACTAGATTACTTAGTGGGTATTGGTGTGCGCTTGTTTCAAGGATATTATTTTGCCAAGCCGGCTTTAGAAGCGCTGACACCGCTAGAAGGCTTAACAGGGATGAAAGCGTTAAATTGAACGTATAACCCCAAAAAAACAAGGCGCCTTAAGGCGCCTTGTTTATTTTGGCGGTAACTTAGAAGTTATAAGATACCCGGCCATACACTAAGCGACCTGAACGTCCGAACGGTGAATAGTTCGAGAACGAGGTGGCGCCTGTGGTATTTAAGTTAATGGGGTTAGCATCTGGATATTCATCAAAGATGTTATCAGCACCCACTGCCACGGTCCAACTATCGTTAAAGTCATAGCGGCCTTCCAAATCCATCAAGACTTTCGGGCTTAATGTCAGATCAGTGGCTGCCGTAGTGCCCGGTGATAATACCTCACCGTAACGAGTTGCTTTAAAGGTCGCGCTGAAATTGTCGTAGCTCCAGTTTACTGTGGCGCCAAACTTATCTTTAGGCGCACCTTTTTCAAAGGTCAGTACGTTAACGCGACCAAACAAGGTGGGGGCGGGATCAAGTGCTGACAGCTCTGCGGTTACTGGCACGGCAGTAACTTTCGTTTCGTTGATGTTACCTACCACCGTAAAGCTGAACAAACCAAAATCTTCTGTTGGTGTTGACCAGTTAATAACAACATCCACGCCTTGTGTTTCGGTATCTACACCATTGATAAAGAAACGACCACCACCGATACCGATAAAGCCTTGCGAGCTTAAATAATCGCGCACGTTCGTTTGGGTTAAGTTTTCTGATAACACGATACGATCATCGATATCGATGCGATAACCATCTACCGTGATAGAAACACCGCCCACTTTAAACACGGCACCTAACGAGTAGTTTACTGACTCTTCAGCATCTAACGGTTTGGCACCTAACGCTTGCGCAACCGGGTTGCTTACCGGGAAAGTCGTGATATCAAAGGGTACACCGTTGATAAAGTTAGTTGAGGTTGCGGTAAAGTATTGTTGCTGTAACGATGGGGCACGGAAACCGTTTTGTAATGAACCACGAATACCAAAGTCATCGGTAAAATCGTAACGTAACGCGGCTTTACCGGTAACATTACTGCCAAAGTCAGAATAATCTTCAGCACGCAGCGCTACTGAGCCCAGCATGTTATCCGTGATATTCGCTTCTAAATCGACATAAGCGCCAATAGCACGACGTGTTTCACGTACTTCGTTAGACGGGCGGAAGCCGGGGAACACCTGCGCGCCAGAAGCCGTTGGGTTACCATTTAACAGTTCGCCGCCATTGCGCCATGAATCAGGTTCACCGGCGAAAATACCGTAACGTTCACGGCGTAATTCTATGCCGGTAGCAATGTTTAACGGCGAAGCTAACGCATCGACATTAATTGAGCGCACACCAGATAAGTTAAACACGGTTTGGCCATAACGGAAGCCACCAGCATCAAACTCGGTTTTGCTGGTTGGGCCGATTGAGCGGTTTAAGGTGTTTTCAATAGTGAAGGCCATACGGTTTTGGCCCCAAACTAAAGACGTATCAACGGTCCACTCGCCCACATCAAATTCATAACCTACAGCAGCACTGGCATCCGTCACATCGGGTGCAATAATAGGTAAGAAACCATCTGGGTAGATCGCCAGAATGTTGCGGGAATCGTTGGCTGGGCGATAGAAACCGCCTGAACGCGCTTCACGATCTTGGTAGCTTAACCAAGCATAAATTTTACCGTTATCTAAGGTTTTACCGGCATTAGCAAACAAGGTAAATTGCGATAATTCAGGCTCACCATACCAAGCACTGAAGCGGTTGAAGTAGGTTTCACGCGTATCATATTGGCCATTGACCAACGGATACTGTTGACGATAATCCCAGCCGCCACGCTCTGTGCGTTCGGCGTCTTTGTATTCTGCAGATACGGTGAGGAAAGCATCTTTGCCAAGTTCAAAACCACGCCAGCCACTCAAGGTTAGCGTTTCACCGTCAGTACGACTACGCTCAAGATTAGCTGGTGCACTCCAAGTGGCGCCTGTTGGGGTCGGTGTTGTTGGCGTGGTGTAGCTGGTTTCACGCCAGCCATAAGACGAGGTAAAGTTACCGCCTTCGCTCGCTTCGCGTAAACGAATGTTTAATACCCCGGCAATGGCATCTGAGCCATACTGGGCTGAAGCACCATCACGTAATACTTCAACTGAATTAATCGCTGCGGTAGGAATGGTATTTAAATCAACAGCAGAAGAGCCACGGCCCACGGTACCGTTTACGTTAACCAAAGCAGCGGAATGGCGGCGCTTTGAGTTAACTAGCACCAGAGACTGATCTGGCCCTAAACCACGTAAAGTAGCTGGGCGCACGGTATCAGTACCATCGCTTAAACCTGGACGCGGAAAGTTAAAAGACGGTAGCGCGGTTGATAGTACTTGATTCAGTTCGGTTGAACCTGCACGGGTTAAATTTTCTGCGCTGATAATATCGATTGGCACTGCAGTATCAGACACCGAACGACCGGCAACCCGAGTACCCGTAACAATAATCTGCTCAATTTTTTCTGCTTTTTCATCGTTTTCGCTGGTATTGCTTTGTTGCGCCATTGTTAGCGGTGTAAACAACGCTAAGGTAATAGCTAACGCAATAGGATGCGGTTTTATTTGGTGCATGTGAGTTATCCCTTTGTTATTTTTATTGAATCTAGTTGCTGAACTTGCTGGTGTCAAACGTGTAACAGAATTAAACATTGCTTGCAGCGGCAAAATAATGACATAGTATAAAGCAGACTTCTAGAAGTCTTTTCGCCTTTGATTAACGTTGGAGCAATACATGAAAAAGAATACCCAGTTAATTCATGCAGGTCGTGGCAAAAAGTGGACTGGCAGTGCGGTTAATCCGCCTATCGTACGTGCTTCAACGATTGTGTTTGAGACCATGGAAGAGCTTAAAAACGCCAGTAAAAATAAAGGTAACGCTGTGCCGTATTATGGTCGGCGCGGCACGGCTACACATTTTGCATTTCAAGAAGCCATGTGTGAGTTAGAAGGTGGGGCCGGTTGTGCTTTATATCCTTGCGGTGCCGCAGCAATCAGTGGCGCTTTATTGGCGTTTTTAAAAGCAGGCGATCACTTGTTGATGGTCGATACCGCGTATGAGCCAACACGAGGATTATGTGAAAAAGTGCTCGCCGGTTTAGGGATTGAAACCAGCTATTACGATCCCTTGCTGGGTGCCGAGATTGAGAGCTTAATTCGTCCGAACACTAAGGTGATCTTTTTAGAATCACCTGGTTCGTTGACCATGGAAGTGCAAGACATACCGGCAATTTGTCAGGTTGCAAAGGCGCATAATATTATCACTATGCTAGATAACACTTGGGCTTCGCCGATCCTATGTCGGCCGTTTGAGCTTGGTGTGGATATTTCTATTCAAGCTGCCACCAAATATATCATTGGTCATTCAGATGTGATGTTAGGCACAGCGAGTGCGAATGAACAGCATTGGCCTCAATTACGTGAGCAGAGTTATTTGTTAGGTTATTGCGCTTCGCCAGATGATGTATATCAAGCTAGCCGTGGTTTGCGCACATTGGGCGTGCGTTTAAAGCAACACGAAAAAAATGCTTTAGAAGTGGCAGAGTGGTTAGCACAGCGTCCAGAAGTTGAAACAGTGCGCCATCCTGCTTTTCCTGAGCATCCAGGGCATCTGTTTTTTCAGCGCGACTTCAACGGTAGCAATGGTTTGTTTTCTTTTGTATTGAAACAGGGCAGTGCTGCGCAGGTGCAAGCCTTTATTGAAGGTATGCAGCATTTTAAAATGGGTTTCTCATGGGGCGGCTATGAGAGCTTGATTACTGCGGTGCCTAATGTGCAAGCGCTTCGTTCGGTGACTCATTGGCCCTATGCTGGGCCTTTATTGCGCTTACATATTGGTTTGGAAGATCCAGAAGATTTATTGGCTGATCTGGAACAGGCATTTGCGCGCATGGCGTTGGCTTAAACTTACACCGCAATACTCTGCTTTGGTGTGCTCGGTGTGTAAAGAGCCTGGCAAACGTTTAAAGGCAGCGTTAGTTTAACGACAACGCAAGTAGCACGTTATATTACCGCTGCCTGATGTAAATACCCCAATATCGGCTATAGTTAAGTATTGATTTGCAAAGTGATTCTATAGTTGAAGGGTATCAATTGAATTTATCGCTCATTAATGCCGCTTCCTTAATTAATAATCTGCATGCGGGTGTGGTGGTGCACGCGGCAGATACCGCTGTGTTATTCGCCAATCCGGCTGCGCTGAAGATGTTACGACTAACAGAGACGCAAATGATTGGTAAAGATGCGTTAGACCCGCATTGGCACTTTTTAGACAGCTACCGCAGTATCATGCCGTATGAAGCTTTCCCAGTTAACCGCGTTATAGCTACTGGCCAACCCGTATCAAACCTTGAGGTCGGTATTACCGATAGCTCTTCTAAGCGGGTGACCTGGGTTTTGTGTAATGCTTACCCCGAGTATGATGAGCAGCAGCATCTCAGCCATATCGTCGTCACCTTTATTGATACCACGCGTAGTAAGCGCAATATTCCTTTTCAAGATGTGGTGGAATTAGCCAGTGACTTAGTCTTAGTGTTAGATGCTAAAGACGACATTGCCGGTGGCCCGAAAATCATTTATGCCAACCAAGCATTAACTCGAATTACCGGTTATCAAAAAGCCGAAGTTTATGGACAACCCCATACCATGTTTGATGGTATCGATACCGATCCGAACAGCCGTGCCGACATTGCAGCGGCCATGCAAAATCGCGTTGCAGTGCAAGCGCAGTTGTTGAATTACACAAAACTAGGCGAACCGCTTTGGTTCGATTTAAATATTGTGCCTTTATGTAACGATGTGGGTGACGTGGTCTATTTTGCTGCGATTGAAAAAGATATCACTACCCTTAAATCGAAAGAGGCCCAATTGCGTGAATTAGCCACGCGCGATCCGTTAACGAAGTTATTGAACCGCCGAGGTTTTACTGCCGTAGCCCGCGAAGCACTTAAGCTGGCTGAACGGCAAAAAAGTGCGGTAACTTGCGGCATGGTAGACATTGATTTCTTTAAAAAAATAAACGATCAATATGGTCACGAGGTCGGTGATCTGGCGTTAAGTCATTTCGCTAGCATAATGCGCAGTTGTTTCCGCTCCAGTGATATTATCAGTCGAGTCGGCGGTGAAGAGTTCTGCATTTTACTGACCGAATGCTCACAGGCCGATGCGCTGCAGTTGTTGGAATATTTTAGAGTGCAGCTTGCTGCCACACCTCTAGTGATGCACGATCAGCAACGGATTAGCATCACAACCAGTATTGGTGTCAGTAGCAATGACGGTAAGCACCGCGCATTGCTTGAGCTGATGAAAACGGCCGACCAAGCGCTGTATCAAGCCAAAAGCAATGGCCGCAATCGCACCGAACTGTTTAGCAGTACAAAAGCAGAAGAAGCCGGTTGACTATGCTGTGCTGCCCGAAAGGAGTTATCTTAGCCACTGCAACGCTATAACGTTCGCAATGCATTGACCTGTTCTATGGTTCTTCTACAATAGCGCCCTGATCTTTATGGAGGCTGTTATGACAGAAGTTACCCGCTCAGCAGGCGTCAGCATGCAGCAACAGGTTGCGACCTGGTTAAATAAAAATCTGGTGCAACGCACCTTACTGGCATTGATCTTAATTAATGCGGCAATTTTAGGTTTAGAAACATCCAGTGCAGTGATGGCCGCATTTGGCCAACCATTAATGCTGCTCGACAAGTTTATTCTTGCTGTCTTTGTCATCGAAATTGCGCTGCGCATTTACGCTCATCGTTTGGCGTTTTTTAAAGATGCCTGGAGTTTATTTGACTTCACAGTAGTGGCCATTGCCTTAGTGCCAGCCAGCGGGCCTTTTGCGGTATTACGCGCCCTTCGCGTATTACGGGTACTGCGTGTACTAACCTTTGTACCGTCGATGAAGAAAATTGTTGGCGCTTTAGTGCAATCGTTAAACGGTATGTTGTCGATTGCGATGGTGCTGGGCTTGGTGTACTACGTGTCTGCGGTCATGGCAACGAAGCTTTTTGGTGAAGCCTTCCCTGAGTGGTTCGGCAGCCTTGGTGCCACCTTATATACGTTATTTCAGGTGATGACGCTAGAAAGCTGGTCGATGGGGATCTCGCGGCCGGTGATGGAACAGTTCCCCTATGCTTGGGCGTTCTTTGTGCCTTTTATTCTGATCGCCACTTTTACTATGTTGAACTTGTTTATTGCCGTGATCGTCAATGCCGTACAAAGCATGCATGATGAAGAGCACAAAGACGAAATCGATGCCAAACAGCAATTACAACACGATCTCGTGGCGCAGATGCAGCAGTTGCAGGCAGAGTTAGCGGCGTTACGCGCGCAGCTGCCGCCTGCAGCTAAATCGGATCAAGGTTGATGCATAAAGGTGTCGAGTTCTTGGCCTGTCAGCTTGCTAATACTGCTAAACATAAACCACATTGCAAAAAATAATACCAACATACTGGGCAAAACGATAACGGGGTAACTTAGCCACGTCATCGTGCCCAGCTCTTCATTAAAGGCGGTGCTGCCAGGAGGGCTAACCAAGATCACCTTGGCCAAAATATAATTAAGTACCGACGATAAAAAGAACGAGCTCGCCACTAAATAACCGGCTATTGCCATTTTCTTTTCAAATTGTGCGCGTTGTTGTTGTGCATCCAAGGCCGCATAAAGCTTATCGTTATCCAACAACTCGCCATTCAATAAAAACTTTTTCACCAACGGATAGGGTGTGTATTGGCTAATCAAAACCGCTAAGCCTAAAGCGCCGGGGATCGCGGCTTCTTTAATGGCGATATACGCGGCATCAAGTTGCAGTAGAGCAATACCGCCCGTTAATAACACACTGATAACACCGAGTACCGAAAAGAAATTAACCTTACCGGCTTGGCGTAAATCCCAAATACCAAAACCAATAGGAAAAGCCAGTGCAACCACAATGCCCCAGACGGGGCCAAGGTATTCTTCACCGCTGAATTTACTCAGGATAATCGCAGGGATCACCACGTTTAGCAGTAGGTTACTGATGAGGCCTGTCGATTTTTTTGCTGGGGTAGGACGTGTTTCCGAAGTCATAAGATGCCGTATTAAAAGTCGTAAAATACCGTTAAGCGCAGTATAGCAAGAACCCAAGTTATCGCCTATGCACAGTTGTTGCCCAGTTGGTAAGCAATCATAGTTGAGTACCAACGCAGAACAGGCTAGGGTGTATTAATTCTAAACGCAGTGGAGCACTGAAATGGATCAATACGCCGCCCTTAGGGCGAATGTCGGGTTATTAGGTACGGAGTTGGGTGAGACCTTACGCCAGCATCTTGGTGATGCGGTATTGGCACGAGTGGAAGAGATCCGCCAGCTGTCTAAAGAAGCGCGCCAAGGCAATAGCCAGCAAGCCGAGCAGCTACGCCAAGTACTCACGGCACTCAGTGATGATGAATTACTGCCAGTCGCTCGGGCTTTCGCGCAGTTTTTAAATTTAGCTAACCTCGCCGAGCAACATTTTAGTATCAGCGCGGCAGGGCGCAGCAGCATTGAAAAGCCTGAACCGTTAACGGAGTTGTTTCAGCGCTTAAAAGACACCGCTATCGCCAAGGGCGACATTCAACAAGCCGTACGTGAGTTATCCATTGAGTTGGTGCTAACGGCGCATCCTACTGAAGTGGCGCGGCGTACCCTGATTCATAAACTGACCGAAATTGCCGCCTGCTTAGCGCAGTTAGAGCATCCGCAAACCGACTGGCAACAGCAACAGTTACAATTACGTTTAACCGAATTAATTAGCCAAGCTTGGCATACCAATGAAATTCGTGAGCAGCGGCCAACCCCGGTTGATGAAGCGAAATCGGGCTTTGCAGTCATTGAAAGTTCGTTGTGGCAAGCCATCCCTGACTTTTTACGTGAACTTGATGCCGATTTACGTCGTGATCTTGGCACCGGCTTACCGCTTGATGCCGCACCCGTGCGTTTTTCTTCTTGGATGGGCGGCGATCGTGATGGTAATCCTTTTGTTACCTCCAAAGTAACCCGTCAGGTGTTGTTACTGAGTCGCTGGAAAGCGGCAGATTTGTTTATTCGGGACTTAGATTTACTCTCTACCGAGTTATCGATGAATACGGGCTCTGCGGCGCTACTCGACGCCAGTGAGCAGGCTTCTGAACCCTATCGTGCGGTACTTAACAAGTTACGCCAACAACTGATCACCACCCGAGATTGGTTAACTGAAGCGTTAAAACATGATCGCTTACAGCGGCCGGCTGATTTAATTTGGCATAACCAGCAGTTGCTTGAGCCGTTATTACTGTGCTTTGAATCATTACAGCAAAGTGGCATGCAATTAATTGCGCAAGGCCGCTTAACTGATACGCTGCGCCGCGCCTATGCTTTTGGCTTAACGTTATTGAAATTAGATATTCGCCAAGATGCCGCGCGTCATGCCGATGTCTTTGCCGAGCTCACCCGTTACTTAGGCTTAGGTGATTATAGCGCTTGGACTGAAACGGATCGGCAAGCATTTTTATTGCGAGAACTGGCAAATAAACGGCCGTTATTTCCGAAAAACTGGCAACCCTCAGCCGACGTTCAAGAAGTGCTGGATACCTGCGATATCGTGGCGCGCCATGGTAACGAAGCACTCAGTACCTATGTGATCTCAATGGCGGGTAAACCTTCCGATGTGTTGGCAGTACAATTACTGTTGCAAGAAGCCGGTAGTAGCTTTGCTATGCCAGTCGCACCGCTGTTTGAAACCTTAAGTGATTTACAAAACGCGCCCGATTGTATGCGGCAATTGCTCAGTATTGATTGGTATCGCGGCTATATTAATGGTCGTCAAGAGGTGATGATCGGTTACTCTGACTCGGCTAAAGATGCCGGTGTGTTCGCGGCCGCGTGGGCACAATACAGTGCGCAAGAAGCGCTAGTGAAGCTGAGTAAAGATTATGGCGTGAAGCTAACGCTGTTTCACGGCCGTGGCGGTACTATCGGCCGTGGCGGCGGCCCTGCACATGCGGCGATTTTATCGCAGCCGCCGGGTTCGTTAGCTGGGGGGTTGCGCGTGACCGAGCAAGGCGAGATGATCCGCTTTAAGTTTGGTTTGCCCGAGCTAGCCATCCGTAGCTTGGCTCTGTATGCCAGCGCGGTATTAGAAGGCATGTTGTTACCACCGCCGGTACCAAAAGAAAGCTGGCGCAGCCTGATGAGTAAGCTAGCCGATGATTCTTGTAACGCCTATCGGGCCGTCGTGCGACACAATAAAGATTTTGTGCCGTATTTCCGTGCCGCCACGCCAGAGCAAGAATTAGGTAAGTTGCCATTGGGTAGCCGACCCGCTAAACGTAACCCGACCGGTGGCGTTGAAAGCTTACGAGCGATCCCGTGGATTTTTGCGTGGTCACAAAATCGTTTAATGCTGCCCGCTTGGTTGGGTGCCGGCAATGCATTAGCCTTGGCAGTTGAGGCTGGGCAAACCGATTTACTGAACGAAATGCAGCAAGAGTGGCCATTTTTTGCGACGCGGTTGTCGATGCTGGAAATGGTGTTTTTAAAAGCCGATCCAGAAATTGCTGCCTATTATGATCAGGTGTTAGTGCCTAAAGAGCTGCAACACCTTGGCGTTGAGTTGCGGCAGCAACTGGCGGCGGATCGCGAGTTACTGTTAAAGTTGATCCACAGTGATACGTTGATGGCCAAAGAAGGCTGGATCCGTGAGTCGATAATGCTGCGTAATACCTATGTCGATCCGCTGCATATTTTACAAGTGGAGCTACTAAAACGCTCTCGGCACGATCCGGAGAAAATCAGTGCGCAAAGTAATCGGGCGCTGATGGTCACTATCGCCGGTATCGCGGCAGGGATGCGTAACTCGGGTTAAGCACGGTGTGTTAATAAAAAAACCGGCAAGCTTGGGCGTGCCGGTTTTTTTGTATCCAATATAACGAAGATGTCTTTAATGTTGATAAAGCTCTAACGGTAAGCCATCGGGATCTGGAAAAAAGGTAAAGCGTTTGCCGGTAAACTCATCGACACGAATGGCTTCGACCTCAACAGCGTTGCTTTGTAAATAACTGACCCAATGGTCGAGGTCGGTGACGGCAAACGCCAGATGGCGTAAGCCTTGCGCTTCAGGTTGGCTGGGTCTGGCGGGGGCCGCTGGAAAGCTAAATAACTCTAATTGGCTGCCATCTGGCAGCTGTAAATCCAGTTTCCATGAGCTGCGCGCAGCCCGATAATTTTCGGCCAATATTGTTAAACCCAATACTTCCGTATAAAAGGCTTTGCTGCGCGGATAATCACTGACAATCAGCGCCACATGGTGGATCGCATTTAATTTGGGTGGCTGCACTAGAGGATCTTCTTAATTTCGGTTACTAGGGTGCTATCTTTGCTGCTGTTTTGCAATGGCTTCAGTATGGCTTCGGCAGCACTGCGTTGCTCTGTCGCCAGGTACAGTTGGCCCAAGCGAAACTGTGCCCATTCTCGAAATTCGGGCAAGCCTTCTGCTTCAAGAAAGCGTTCTAACGCGCGAATGCCTTGTTGCTCTGCGGTTTTACCGACAGCGGCAGCACGACCGAGTTGATACAGCGACAATAAACGACTGCGGCTAGCTTCTTTATCGACAGCGGGCTGTGCACTGGCTTTGGCAAACTGTTCAATCGCTGCCTCATAATCACGGCTTTGCGCAAACTTTACCCCTTGCAAAAAATAGGGCTCAGGTCGAGTTTGTAGCGTCGTTGCCTTGGCTAATAATGCCTGCGCAGCGGCCGGGTCATCGAGTTGCAGTAGCAATTCCAGTTCCAGTAATTGGCCTTGCAGCGGTGAGGTAAGTTGCAGCTGCTTACTCAGTTGTAACGCTTGCGCTTTATCACCACCAGCAATACCGGGTGCCTGTGCATAATATTTCGCTAAGGCTTGTAAATACTGTGCATTGTCTGGTGCCAGTTCTACTGCCGTGGCAAAGGCTTTAGCACAGCGTTTCGCCGCGCTAAGTGCACTGAACATGCTGGCTTTTTGTGCGCTGTCGCAGTTAGCTTGGCCATACCAAAATTGATATTGTGCCTGCTCAGGGGCGTTTTTCACCGCTCGGGCTAACAGCTTTTCGGCGAGTTCAACGTTACCCAGTGACAGCTCGGTGCGGCCGAGCGCAGCCAATAAGGCCGCGTCTTTTGTTTTGGCATTCACCAAGGGCGTTAACAGGCTTTTTGCTTCTTGATAGGCCTGTTGTTGCCACAGCGTTTGTACTTGTTGCTGCACATCTTGTTGCGCCGCAAGGGTAAAGCTGCCGCACAGCAGTGCGGCGGAAAAAAGGCGAAACATGCTATTCCTTAAAGTGTTCACTCTTGCATGCTAGGGTAAGATAACGCCCAGTTTACATAAAGCTCGGTGCCAGTTTTTAACGCTTTTTCATCAGCATAGAAAAACGGTGAATGATTCGCCGGTGCTTTAGCCGCGTCTTGGCCTTCAGGTGTTACGCCAAGAAAAACAAATAAGCCCGGTGTTTCTAAGGCGTAAAATGAGAAATCTTCGGCACCGGTCACTAGGGCGCTCTCTTCAACTTTATCTTTACCCGCAACTTGTTGCAAAACTGGCAAGGAGCGACGAGTCAGCGCCGGATCATTTAACGTGACAGGATAACCTTCGAGGATTTTAACATCGGCAGTGGCACCGGTTACGGCAGCACTGGCTTGCGCGGCTTGTGTTAATAAACCAAAAATTTGTTGGCGAATACCCATATCAAAGTTACGAATCGTGCCTTCTAAATACACTTCATCAGGAATAATATTATTGCGTACGCCGCCTTCAACGATACCAAAGCTGACAACGGCTGGCGCGCGGGTAATATTAATTTGGCGGCTGACAATGGTTTGCACATTATTGACGATTTGCGCAGCAGCCACGATCGGATCAACCCCAGCCCAAGGCGCAGAGCCATGGGTTTGCTTACCTTTAACGGTGATTTGAAATTGATCAGAGGAAGCCATCAAAGGCCCTTGCCGATATTGCACAACACCGGCGTTGGCGGCAGACCAAACATGAATGCCAAAGATGGCTTCGGGTTTGTTTTTAGCAAACAAGCCTTCTTTTAGCATCAATTCGGCACCGCCTTCTTCACCTGCCGGTGCGCCTTCTTCTGCCGGTTGGAAGATAAACATCACTTTACCGGTGAGCTGCGCTTTGTTTTTTGAGAGATATTCGGCCGCGCCCATCAACATCGCCACATGTAAATCGTGGCCACAGGCATGCATTACGCCCACTTCTTTACCGCGATATTCGCCTTTGGCTTCTGAGCGAAACGGTAAGTCGGTTTGTTCGACAACCGGCAAACCATCCATATCAGCGCGTAATGCCAGTAAGGGGCCGGGCTTACCACTGTCTAAAATCGCCACTACACCGGTATGCGCAATACCCGTTTGCACGGTCATACCGAGTTTTTTTAAGTGTGCGGCAACCAATTTCGAGGTACGGAATTCGCGATTACTTAACTCAGGGTGCTGGTGCAGATCCCGGCGCCATTCAATCACTTTTTTTTCTAGCTCAGGGCTAATGCGTTGGGTGTCAGCGAGCAGTGGCATGGCCATAAAGGCGAATTGGCTGGCTAGCAGAGCGGCCACAAGGGGGCGTAAGATCATGATGAGACTCCAGGAAAGGTTAGTGAGATCTACTATGCGCAAATTGGCTTAATAAATCCAGTGTCATGGCAATATCTGCTGCTGATACATCTAAATGACACACCCAGCGCAAGCGCGTGAGGTTGCCACTGGCACTGGCGTAATTGCTGCTGGTGAGTTTGACGTTATGTTTAGCCAGAAAATCAAGCAGCTCATTAGCCACAGACGGAGTGATATCAGTAAACACAATATTGGTTTGCGGCAAATCTAACTGCAAATGCCCAGCAAAACAGCCTTTAGAGCTTAATGCTTGTAACCCTTTCGCGAGTGTATCAGCATTATGGTGATCCTCTGCCAAACGCTGAATATTATGTTGCAGGGCATATAATCCCGCGGCGGTAAGTATACCGGTTTGGCGCATGCCGCCGCCGAGCATCTTGCGTACACGCCGCGCGCGCTGGATAAAAGCCTGCGAGCCCAGTAATAACGAGCCTACTGGTGCACCTAAGCCTTTGGATAAACAAATAGAGACCGAGTCATACCCCTGGCACAGGGCTTTAGCCATGGCGGTTGGGCTCAGTTGATGCTGTGGTGCTAAAGCCACAGCGGCATTAAATAAGCGCGCACCGTCGATATGGCATTGCAGTTGTTTTTCTTTCGCTAGCGCGGCCACTTGCTGCATATAACGCAACGGCAGTACCTTGCCGCCGATAGTGTTTTCAATCACGATCAAGCGCGTACGGGCAAAGTGTGGATCGTCTGGCTTGATAGCATCGCTGATATCTTGTAGCGCTAGGCTGCCATCCGCTTGCAGCGCAATCGGTTGCGGTTGAATTGAACCGAGCACCGCCATACCGCCGGCTTCCCATTTATAAGTATGCCATTGTTGGCCTACGATGGCTTCATCGCCGCGCTGGCAATGGCTCATCATCGCAATCAGGTTGGTTTGCGTGCCACTTGGTGCAAACAACGCATCTTCAAACCCCAGCATATCTGCTGCGTAGCGTTGCAGTGCTATAGTAGTCGGGTCATCATTAAATACATCATCACCCAAAGCGGCGTTGAGCATCGCCTGTTTCATGGCGACAGAAGGTTGGGTTACCGTATCACTGCGAAAATCTGGCATCTGGTCTCATCTCTGCGGCTAACATCTGGCGTTCAGGCTAGATTGCTGGCAGGCTAAAAGCAAGTTGCTTGCGCTTGCTAGACAAGGGCCAGCGACAGAGTAAAGAGGAAGAGCATGGCTGATTATTTTTTTGAACCACAGCAGGGGCATGGTTTGGCACATGACCCGTTTAATAGCATTATTGCGCCACGGCCCATTGGTTGGATTTCTAGCATTAGCAATGCTGGGCAGGTTAATCTGGCACCTTACAGTTTTTTTAATTTGTTTAACTATAAGCCACCTATTATTGGCTTTGCCAGCACCGGTTGGAAAGACTCGGTACAAAATATTGCCGAGCAAGGCGAATTTTGTTGGAACCTGGTGAATCGACCTTTGGTGGAGGCGATGAATCAAACCAGTGCCAGTGTCGCCGCCGAGGTGAACGAGTTTGCCTTGGCGGGGTTAACCATGGCTGCGTCTAAATTGATTAAACCGCCACAGGTAGCCGAAAGCCCTGTGCGATTTGAATGTAAGCTAAGCCAGTTAATCCCATTACAGGCAGCGAATGGCGAGCAGGTACCCACTTGGTTGGTGCTTGGAGAGGTAGTCGGGGTGCATATTGCGTCATCGTTATTAATTGATGGGGTGTATGACACCTTGGCTGCAGATCCGGTATTGCGGGCGGGTGGCCCTGGCGATTATTACACGTTAAATGCCGCGAATAAATTTAGCTTATTGCGACCAAAAATTTAAGGATAAACTGATGCAACGGCAACTCTGCACATTATTGTTAGGCTTAACCACGGCGGCCATGCTGCAGGCTGAACCGCTAACACCTGAAGCCAACCCGCTCGATTTAGCGCAAGTGGTGCCCGCGGCGCTGCAGCAGTTTGATACGCCGGGGATGGCTGTGGTTATTATTAAAGATGGCCAATTGGTGCATCAGGCGGGTTATGGTGAACGTGATATGAGTGCTCAAGCGCCAGTGACCGCGGAGACGTACTTTCGCTTGGCCTCTGCGAGCAAAGCCTTTACCGCTGCCAGTGTGGCGATCTTAGTGGATGCCGGTAAGTTAAATTGGGACGACAAAGTCGTACAGCATCTACCGCAATTTCGTTTGCAAGATGCTTGGGTCACCGCCGAGTTTACGATACGTGATTTATTGAGTCAGCGCAGCGGCTTAGCCAGTGGCGCAGGCGACAGTATGATTTGGCCTGAACCCAGTGGTTTTAGTCGTGATGAAGTGATCAACAATTTACGCTACTTAACACCGTTAAGCAGTTTTCGCAGCCAATATGCTTATAGTAATGTGCTGTATATCACTGCCGCCGAATTAGTGGCCAAAGTCAGTGGCCAGCCTTGGCAGGATTTTGTTGCTGAGCAGATTTTTCAGCCGCTGGAGATGCAGTGTTATGCCGGTGCCGTGCCTGATAGCGCCTTAGCCGAGGCGGCACTACCGTATGAGTTTCGTGCCGAAGCGGGTTTTTTGCCGATCCCACGAAATGCGATTGACGATAAAATGTTGATGGCCGCAGCTGCAGGTGGTGTGGTGTGTCGCGCCTCCGACATGGCGAAATGGTTAAGTTTTTTATTGGCTCAAGCCGATGCCCGTACCGCAAAAGCGGGGCCGGTCAGTCGTCAGCAATTACAACAAATGTGGACAGCACAAACACTGATGCCCGTTAGTTCACTCGATTTGGAATTAGATTTCACCCATTTTAGTGCCTACGGTATGGGCTGGCGCATGGCTGATATGCATGGTTACAAGGTGATTCATCATACCGGTACCTTATCGGGTTTTCAGGCGCATGTGTTGTTAGTGCCAGAGCAGCAGTTGGGGGTTGTGGTATTAAATAATGGCTCGAACAGTGGTGCACGCCAGTCGGTGGTGCAAACGGTGTTAAAGCATTATCTAGCGCCTGAACTGCAACGTGATTGGGTCAGTTATTATGCCGATCAACGACAAGCCTTGGCAAAGCGCGCAGCGCCGCCGCAACCGGTGGGTACGGGGGAGGTGTTGTTGGCTTTACAAGATTACGCAGGCAACTATGCAGACCAATGGTTTGGTGGCATTGAAATCAGTCAAACGGATAGCGGCTTACGTTTACAGTCGGCCAAAATGATTAATTTACAAGGCAGTTTGCAGCCGTTTGCCGATCATAGCTTTATCGTGCAGTGGGATGATGCCAATGTCGCGCGCAATGCGTTAATTCATTTTGAGATGAATAATCTACGGCAAGTCACCGGCTTTAGGTTAGAGCCTTATGCAGCGGAGCCTGGCGAGCGCCACGAATATCGGGATATGCACTTTTACAAACAGTAAAGGCGAAACAAAAAAGGCAGCCAAAGCTGCCTTTTTCATGAGCGGGTATGACTTAGTAGAAGTTCATCCGGAAGTCGATACCAAACACCCGTGGTTCGTTAACAAAACCAGTCAGGTTACTGAAGTCAATAGCACCTTTCAGGTTGTCCTGATCAGTGATATTGCGGCCAAACACACCGACTTCATAACTGTTTTTGTAGTTAACGTAGGCCACGCGTAAGCCAGCTTCATTATTGTTTTTGCTGTTGAATTCTGCTGATTCATACAAGAACAAATTGGTGTCGCCTTGCACTTGGTAATCGGCATACACATAGATTTCACCGCTTTCTAACGGATAATCGTAGCGTGCATTCAAGGTTAAGATGGTTTCTGGTGCTTGTGGGAAGGGGTTGCCGTTAATTAACGCTAAACCATTTACCACCGGATCTAACACCGTACACTGCCCAGAGCCACAAGGTGCGATAGTCAGGTTGTCGTCTTTTAGCTCGGTTTTGTTATAGCTAAAACCACCCCCTAACATCAGGTTTTTTAATACCCGATAGTCAAAATCCACTTCAAAGCCGTAGCCTGTGCCTTTGTCAGCATTGATTAGCTGGTTACCTTGGGTTTCACCACCAATGGCTGATAATTGAATATCATCAATGACGTAGTAAAACAGCGCAGCATTTAAGCGTAAGGTGTTGTCGAGTAAGTCAGACTTAGTACCCACTTCAAATGAAGTAATGGTTTCAGCACCGGCGACTGACGGCGGCGCTTCAAATGCCACATCACGACCTTGGATAGTTTGCGCACGGAAACCTTCAGCGGCGCGGGTAAATAAGCTAGTCGTATCGGTTAAGCGATAGTTAGCGCTTAATTCCCAGCCTAATTGATCGTCTTTTACTTTGATCGGGTCATATTGTTGCTCAGACGCGAAACCAATCACTACCGCAAAACCATCAACGTTTTGTTGGCCAACCGAGAAGGTTTTTTCATCATCGGTATAACGTAAGCCGCCCGTTACGGTTAGCTTTTCGGTAAGTTGATAGGTTGCTTGACCAAATAACGCCCAGCTAGTATTGCCGTGAAATACTTCGGTGGCACCAAAGAAACCATCAACGGTATTCACCGCAAAGGATGAGTCAAAGTAGTAAGCACCGACCTGCCAGCTCAGCGCATTACTGGTATCACTGGCTAAACGGAATTCTTGGGTAAATTGACGCAGACCATTAAGTTGATCTTCAGTAACGGCATCGGCTACTGCAGCATCACCGGCTTCATTCACATTACCACCGTCGATGTCACCAATACCGCCGCCACTGGCTTTTTCTAATGCGGTGATAGAGGTAAGGGTCATTTCTTCTAATTTCACGTCAACTTTCAGCGATGTACCCCAAGCATCATAGTTTTGACGGTTATTACCCGGGCCATCATAAGCGACAACATCACGATCGTAATTGTTGTTTAGCTCGTTGCTGCCTTTAGTCAGGATGTTTTTGCGGAACATGGTTGATGTGCCGTCGTAGTTACGATTATGCACATTTAACAAGGCATCAAATTCATCTGATTCAAATAAGAATTGTAGACGTGCCGCGCGCTCATCATAGCCGCCCATCACATCATTTTGGCCAGTAAAGCTATTGTCGATCCAGTTACTGCGATGTTGTGACAACAATGACAAACGCGCCGAGAGTGAATCAGTTAAACCGCCACCGACAGCACCTTCAAAGTGTGCACTGCCTAAGGTGCCCGCCGTCGTTTTTACATAAGCATCGAATTCTTGGCGTGGCTTAACGGTATCAAATTTAATGATACCGGCTGTGGTGTTACGACCAAACAGCGTGCCTTGCGGACCACGGATCACTTCAACTTGTTCGACGTCGAACAACGGGAAGCTTTTTAAGATCACGTTTTCCATAACAACATCATCCATGACGATAGATACAGGTTGTGATGCAGCGAGATCGAAATCGGTGTTACCTAAACCACGAATATAAAAACGTGGTGCGGCACGGCCGTTCGAACTTTCGGCATAAAGGCCGGGCACTTTAATCGCTAAAGCGGTAATGTCATCACCCGATGAGAAAATACTGTCGAACTTTTCACCAGACAGTGTGGCAACAGAGATTGGCACTTCTTGAATGCTTTGGCTGCGACGCTGTGCGGTAATAGTGATGGTTTCCAGTTGTTTTTCTTCAGTTTCTAGGTTTTTGTCACTTTCCTGCGCCAGCAGAGCAGGAGAAAAACCCAGTGTTGCACCGAACAGTGCTGCGTGCATCGCAGCGACTAGGGCAGATTTGCTGAATGGGGTCATTAACATTGCACCTTTTAAGTTGTGAGCGAATCGTCATTTTATGAGTTTATGTGCCTATAACGATGCCGTGCTGGAGTGACCACAGTGGCATGGTTAAAAGCGGCGGTTAATATACCAGCTTATCGTGTTTTTTGCTGCAATTAGCCGAATTTTTCAACAGGAACACTAGTAAAGTGATCGCCGGTGTTGTAATAACGTAAACAGCGTAAATGGTTAAAGGATAAGACGATGCGTTTTTTAACGGCTTTGTGGTGCTTTGTGCTTTTGGGTGTTAGCCCGGGGTTATTTGCACATACCACCGGTTGGCAACCTGCACAGCATTTACGTGCTGAGTTAGTCAGTGAATACCAAACAGTAAAGCCTGGGCAAACACTGCAACTCGCCTTGCATTTTATCCCTGACGAACACTGGCACACCTACTGGATTAACCCAGGTGACTCAGGCTTACCCACCAGTATTGATTGGCAGCTACCCGCAGGCGTGACGGCGGGCACTATTCAATGGCCCACACCTCAGCAATTCTCTATTCCCCCTTTAATGAATTACGGTTTCGGCGGCCCCACCGTATTGCTGAGCGAATTAACCGTACCGGCAGATTACGCCGCTACTGAGCTAAACATTGCGGCGAATGTTGATTGGCTGGTTTGTGAAGAAATTTGTATTCCCACCTCAGCCAGTTTTGAACTGACTTTGGCGGTGGCTGCACAAGCTATCGTGTCAGAAACCGCCGTTGACCTGATCAACCAAGGTAAAGTGAGTCAGCCCAATGTACTTGCGGTCAGCGGTCAATATGATATTGCCGGAGGCAGCTTGTCAGCCGCGATCAGTGGCTTGCCTGATATCGATTTTCAGCATTTCTTCGTGCGCGCCACTGAAGTTGTCGATCACGCCGCGCCGCAGCAATTATTAGTCAGTGAAGGGGAGTGGATTTTACGCCAGCCGCTGAACACTTACTTTACCGGTGCGCCAGAGCAATTTGAAGTGGTGTTAGTGAGCGCTTCCGGGCAGGGGTACAGTGTGCAATTGCAAGTGGCCAGTGATAGTGCTGCAAGCAGCCCTGCCACGAAAACAGCGCCAGCGCTGTGGTTGGTGTTATTAATGGCCGCAGCAGGCGGTTTTATTTTGAATCTCATGCCGTGCGTGTTCCCGGTATTATCGTTAAAAGCCTTGAGTATTGCGGGTAATACCGGATCGCAGCAACAACAGCGCTCAGATGCCCTCTTTTACAGTTTGGGGGTGGTGCTCAGTTTCGTTGCTTTAGCCTTAGTGTTATTAGCCCTGCGCAGTGCCGGCAGTGCGGTCGGTTGGGGCTTTCAATTACAAAGTCCTTGGCTCGTGGCGGCACTGGCCTATCTGTTATTTGCCTTGGGCTTAAGTTTGTCGGGTTTGGTGCAGTTTGGCTTGGGCTTGATGAATACCGGCAGCGCCTTAACCCAGCAAAAAGGCGGTAAAGGCTCGTTTTTTACCGGCGTTCTGGCAGTGATTGTCGCCAGCCCTTGTACCGCACCCTTTATGGGCGGCGCTTTAGGTTATGCCGTGACTCAACCTCCGTTGTTAGCCTTGTTGGTTTTCGTTGCCTTAGGCTTAGGTATGGCGCTGCCTTTCTTGTTACTTGCCTATATTCCTCGCTTGGCAAAAGCCTTACCTAAGCCTGGCGCCTGGATGGAGACCTTAAAGCAATTATTAGCCTATCCACTGTATTTAAGCGCTGTTTGGCTGGCTTGGGTCTTTGGCCGACAAGTCGGTATTGATGCCTTAGCCATTTTGCTGTGTGGTGCGGTGGCCATTGCTGCAGCGTGTTGGTTATGGGGCCGTTGGCAAATGCGGCGCCAAGGTAGCGCCGAGCCTATTTTTGCCGTGTTATTGGTGGTGCTAGCTTTGTATGTGGTGAGTTTACCTTTACCCACTGTCTCAACCGCAACCGCGAATGCGGAACAACAACATTGGTCTGCATGGAGCCCGCAACGTTTAGCCGAGCTGCAAGCGGCGAATAAACCGGTATTAGTCAATATGACCGCTGATTGGTGTATTACCTGCTTAGTCAACGAGCGAGTGGCACTGAATACCGAGAGCAGTAAAGCCGCGTTAGCGCTGTACGATGTAACGTACTTAAAAGGCGACTGGACGCGACAAGATGCCGATATCACGGCGTATTTGCATCAGTATCAGCGTGATGGTGTGCCGTTGTATGTGTTGTATTGGCCAGGGCAGCCTGCCGAAGTGTTACCACAGATTTTAACGCCTGATACGCTCAGGCAAACCTTAGAGCGGTTAAGTCGTCAATAACACCGCTTCATTTATTTGATCATTTACAGGAGTTAACCCTATGAAAAAAATGACATTACTTGCAGCCGCCGCTGCTACGTTGTTTGCGGCTAACCTGTTTGCAGCACCGCAAGTAGGTGCGCCAGCACCTGACTTTACGGTAAAAGACTCAACCGGTAAGGTACACAGCCTAAAAGATTTTGCTGGCAAAGAGGTGGTATTGGAGTGGACCAATCATGATTGTCCGTTTGTGGTCAAACATTACAACGGCAATATGCAGCAGTTGCAAAAAACCTATACCGAGCAAGACGTGGTGTGGCTCAGTGTGATTTCCTCTAAGCCCGGCAGTCAAGGCCATATCGATGGCGCAAAATCAGCTGAACTGACCACTAGCCGTGGTGCCGCGCCAACAGCGGTGTTGTTTGATGAAAGTGGTGTGATGGGGAAAGCCTATGACGCCCGTACCACGCCGCATATGTATGTGATTGATAAAGCCGGCGTGCTGCAGTATATGGGGGGCATTGATAGCATCCCGTCTGCCAAGGTAGATGATATTGCTAAAGCTACGCCGTATTTTGCTAATGCTGCAACCGCAGTATTAGCCGGTCAAACGCCGGATCCTGCGGTGACTAAGCCTTATGGTTGCAGTGTTAAATACTAAGAGGTGAGTATGCTGCCGGTTTTAAGCAGCCGGCAGCTCACTGAGCGCCACTGCAGCAAAATAAATCGCCGTTTTACTCTCGTGTGACGAATAATAACTGAGCAGCAATCTGTCATCTTGTAATACCATTCCAGCGTAACTGCAATCACCACCTGAGGGTAGTGTTAGCCATTCTGTTAGCTCACCGCTTTGTATGTTAATACCGCAGAGGCTAGTACGCACCCTATCATCATATAATCTGACGCACGCCACAGCGCGGTTATCGGCTAATTGTAGCCAGTGTGGGCCACCAATTCGCGCCGTTAATGCTTGCCAGTGCCATTGGCGATAAGGGGGGGTGCTGCGTCCTAAGAGCCCTACCTCAGGATCGCGGCGCAATAGGCAATACGCGGTGTTATCAGGTTGAAATAGCAGACTGTTTTCATTGGCATAACTGCCTTGGTAAATATCTTCCTGTAGCTTAAATTGCAGGGTGCTATCGCCAATATATAACCGCGATAGTGAGGGGCGGCCAACATAATAAGCCAAAGCATAGGCCTGCTGGCCGTGCCAAGTCAGTCGCCATAGCCAAAAGTTAATATCACCGACCGCTTGCGCGGCAGACCACACTGCACCGTCGATTGAATACCAAATATAGGATTGATGACTACCCTGGCTTTTATCATGCAACGCACCGGCGCCTAAAAGCATTAAGCGGCCATCAGGATGGCAACTGAATTTGGGATCACGTAAGTCGGCGGCGGCATGCTGCACTAACGCCATATTTTGCCAGCTATTGCCGTGATCGGTTGAACGTAGCACGCGAAAAGCACCATCAGGCGAAACATGAGCTGTAGCTTCCCGAAACACACACCAAAGCGCACCCTGCCAAGCAATTAAGTCGGTAAAGGCATTGTGCTCACCTTGTTGCCAAATACAGCGACTGTGCATGGTGACTCCGTATTAATCTGTTTGTAAGGCCGTGATCGGATCCAACTCTGAGGCTTTAATGGCAGGATAAACCCCAAAAGCGACACCGATTAGGGCACAGATACTAAAGCTTAGCACGATAGCCGGGATTGACCAGGACACCGCCCAACCAGAATAAAAAGCAATTAATTCAGAGAGAATAATACCAAACAGAATACCGGCGATGCCGCCGACAATAGCGATGGTGAAGCTTTCGGCAACAAACTGCAGTTTAATATCGCGTTTCGTGGCGCCAATAGCGCGTAATAAACCAATTTCTTTCGTGCGCTCTAACACCGTGGCCAGCATGATATTCATAATACCAATACCGCCCACCAGCAACGAAATACCCGCCACACAGGACATCACAATATTAAATATTTTTTGTGTTTGCTCCTGCTGTGCTAATAACGCCGCGGGTACGATTAAGCGAAAATCATCAATATCATTATGACGTTGCTGCAATAAATAGTTTAGGGCGCGGGCTGCGACGGCGCTATTTGCACCTTCGGTTAACTGTAAACGAAACGAGCTGAGTTCGGCATCCAGAGGAATACTGCGAAAGCGGCTGCGGGCGGTTTGTAGCGGCATAAACAGTTGATTTTGTTCACCACCCAGCTTAATACCCTGAAATTCGTTTTGGCTGTTATAGGGCTCGGCTAACACGCCGATAACCTCTAACCAGACATGATTGACTTTAACATAACGGCCAAGTGCATCGCCTTCAGGAAACAAATTAGCGGCCATTTGTGAGCCGAGCACGGCCACTTGTGCGGCATACAGGTCTTCTTGCTCGGTAAAGTTACGGCCGCTAGCAAATGGCAAGCTACTAAGTGCCATATAACTGGGTAATACACCCACGGCTAAACCTTCGCTTTTACCGCTGTGGCTGATAATGGCATAGGTTTCGAGCTGGCGCTCGGCGCTAAAGCCGGTGATGTTAGGTAGCGTTGTCACGGCCGCTTGCAGATCGCTTTGGCTCAGCCCTAAAGAATGTTTGCGATGCTCTAATAAGGTTTTTTCGTCAAAGGTTTTGCTCTCAACAATAATGTTGCGCAGCCCCATGGTTTCAATGGTTTTTAAGGCTTCGCGTTCGGCGCCTTCACCAATATTGAGCATCGCAATTACCGCACCTACACCAAATATCATACCGAGTAAGGTTAGAAAGGTACGAAGCTTATGTTGTGCCAACTCGGCCAAGGTATCTTTTAGCATGGCGCTATGTTTCATGTTAGTTCTCCGGTGGCAATAAGCTGATACGATCGCCGGCGCTTAGGCCTTCGATAATTTCGGCGTGTGTTAGGCTTTTAGCACCTAAGCTTACGGCTTGTCGTTGCAAACTGCCGCCGCGTTGTTGCCACACATATTGGCCTTTTTCATCGCTGAAAATCGCTTGCAAGGGTAGCGCTAATACCTCCGGCAAGGTGTTGGCTAAAATCTCAGCGCGTACTTTTGCTCCCGGTAAAAAGAAATCTTGTTGGGCGCTTGGTGCCACGATAACTTCAATATAGCGGCGCGGATCACGACGTTCGCGCGATTGCGCCACTTGGCCTACGCTTTGGATGCGGCCTTCAAGTATTTGCTCTGGGCGAGCGGTTAAACGAAAAAACACCGGTTGATCGACCGCTAAGCCAACCGACTCTTGTTCAATAATCAGCAGTTTGACATGTTGTAAGCTTAAGTCTGGAATACTGCCCAGCTTTTCACCGGGAAACACCATCCGACCCACCTCAGGTTTTTCACCGCGCCAGTTGCTGTCATACAGCAAAATACCTTGGTGTTGAGCGCGGATTTCGAGTGCAGCTAAGCCCGTTTCAGCCTGGGTCAGTAAGCTTTGTTGCTGCCCTTTTTGCAGTTGTAGCAAGTCGAGTTCGCCTTGCGAGCGGTTGGCAAAACTTTGTTGTTGCCAATCTAAGTAAGACTGCTTTTCACCTAAAAACTCTTTATTTTGCATCGAGTCTAAGATTTCTAGGCGTGAGCGTATTTGGATGTCATCAATACTAAAACGGTCGGCAAAGGCAAATTCTTGCTGCACAAGGCGCTGATCTAAGCCAATAGTGGACAGTTCTGCTTGTTGCTGAGTGCCTTTAAAGTCTTGATCGGCCAGTACGCCAGATAAAGCATTACTGGCATCACGTCGGCTGCGTTCTAACTGCGTTGCATCAAAACGGATCACCAAATCTCCGGGTGAAACACTGCTGTACTCGGGGGTGATCTCGGCGATAAAACGGGGGCCGCGGGTACTTTGAGGCGCATTGATGCTAATGGCGTTAACGGCAAATAACTCCCCTTCAGCTTGAATGCGGTGTTCAAGCGTGCTCGATTGCAGTGTTAATAAGGCTGCGTTCTGATCGGTTTCACCACAACCACTGAGCAGAAGCAAACTACCGGCTAACATAACGGCATAGCGCATTATTCACCTCCTGCCGCTAAACGAATTTGTAAGCGCGCACTCATACCTGGGCGCATAATAGCCAAATCTGTTTCATCGAGTTTGATACTGGCATCGACGACGCGGCTAAGATTCTCGGCTGTTTTGTTGCGCACCGCAGTGCCTAAATCGGTTAGTACGCCACTAAAGTTACGCTCGGGATAGGCATCCAAGGTAATTTGCACCGTAAGGCCGCCACGAAGGTACTTTAAATCAACTTCATCAATTTCAGTTTTGATATACAAACTTTCTAATTGGCTAACTTCAGCAATCGGTTGGCCAAACTGAACGGTATCGCCAACCGATGATTTTTCACCGTTATAATTGGGTACATACACCATAATGCCGGCAAAGGGCGCGCTAATTTTTAACGAGGCGACTTCCCGTTTTAATTGTTCCACTTCGGCGCTTAAGCGGGCAATTTTCGAGGAAATAATTTGTTGCTCGGCATCGCGCTGTTGTTGATGAAAATCTAAACGACTTTGCGCTAATTGATACTGACTTTTCGCAATAGTGAAGTCGATCTGCGATTTTCGGCGATCATTTTCAGAGCGAGAGTTATCCACTATCTCGGCCTTACGCTGTTCACGATCATGGTCGTTTTTGCGTTCGGCTAATTGCAGTTTTAATTCCTCAAAACGTTGTTCATCAGCGGTTAAACGGTTGGCCAATTCTTGCTCTGCACTGCGCAGTTCAATATTTTTATTACGCAGCTCGTCTTGTACGCTTTGGCTATCAAAGCCAATTACCGGCATGCCTTGTTGCAACAAACTGCCTTCTGGCGCCATTTCTTTAATATTGTATTGCCATAAGCGGCCGACACTGGGAGGGGTGATGGTAAAAAAAGTCGCCGCGGCTAACTGACCCGTTGCTCGTACCGTTTGGCGTTGTTGCTCATTATTGCTCGTTTCTGGTGCGGGTGTGCAGCTAATTAAGCCGAAACAAACCAGGCTAGAGAGTAGCAGTCGATATGGCATGTTAGCGTACCTCTAATAGCAAGCCCATGCCCAGCAACGGCTGAGATATGGGTAGGTTATTCGCGCTAAATTGCGCTCGATAATACAAGGCATTGCCCCAGGCTTGGCGCTTTTCGCCTTGACCGGCCAGTTGTTGCAGTGTTACGGGGAATTGCAACTCAGGGGAAATATCAAAGCGAGCGCTAATGTGTTTGGCTTGCTGCAAACGCGCTACATCTACTTCATGTACCCAGGCTTCAACATAAAGGCCATTTAACTCGGTCACTTCGGCAATCGACCATCCGGGCTGTGCGGTAACACCGCCAAATAATTTGGTGCGATACCAAGGATGTAAGCCATAACTGATGGCGCCGTCCCGTTCGGCGTACACGCTCATTTTGGTCAGGTTTAACTCAGCTTCAGCGAGCTCTGCCGCTGTTTTATCAATTTGCAGTTGTTGTTTAAATAACGTGGTTTGTTGTTCTTGCTTAGCAGTAACGAGGGTTTCCCGGGCTTTTTGCAATTCGGTAGTAGCACGTTGCTGTAATAGCTGGTTATTTTCATAGTCGTACAAACTGAGGTTGGTTTTAGGCACCGCTGCGTCAATGTTGGCTTTCTCTAATAATAATTCGCGACGCTGCAATTCATACTCTGCTTCCATCACCTTTAACGCTTGCTGGCTTTCGAGTTGTTTTAATTGCTCTTGAGTGCTGACTAATTGGTTTTTGAGCCGTTCAATATTGGCTTGAATGGAGCCGGCATCAAAAACCGCCACCAAGTCGCCGGCTTTAACCGCTTCTGCTTCCGGTTTTAGCCATTGCACTTGAATACGCCAAGTGTCGCTCATTGGTGCGACAATGGTTTGCCGATATTCTGACACTAAACTGCCGGTGAGCAGCAGCGGTAATTCACTTTGTGCTTGCTGGCTCAGAGTGGTGGCCAGGATCAAACTTAAACCGAACATTGGCTGTCCTCAAGTATTTGGCCGTCACGCATTCTAATAACCCGCTGGGCATAGGCGGCAATGTCATCTTCATGCGTTACCATCACGACGGTATTGCCTTGCTGATGCAGGCTGGTAAGTAATTGCATGATTTCTATTGAGGTTTTACTGTCTAGGTTACCGGTAGGCTCATCGGCAAAAATCACTTTGGGGTTGTTTATCAGCGCGCGGGCAATGGCCACACGCTGACGCTGGCCCCCTGACATTTCTGCCGGCTTATGATGCATACGATGGCCTAGCCCTACTTGTTCTAACAATGTTTCGGCACGTTGTAGCGCTTCAATGGCGGGGGTGTCGGTATAACGTAAGGGCAGCGCCACGTTTTCGGCGGCACTTAGCCGGGGGAGCAAATGAAATGATTGGAAAATAAAACCAATATGCTGATTGCGCATGGCCGAGAGTTGTTCATCATTCAGCGCACTAACATCAGCACCGGCCAGCTGGTATTGACCACTGCTCGGGGTGTCGAGACAACCCAGAATATTCATCAGTGTAGATTTGCCTGACCCCGAACTGCCCATAATGGCCACAAATTCATTTTCGGCGATGGTTAAACTGACCTCTCGTAGCGCTGCAACCTGAGTATCACCGCTACCAAAAATTTTACTTAACGCTTGAGCGCTTATCATGGAGCAACCTTACAACAAAATCATTATGGCAGTTTGGCATAAGGTGCAGTGCAAGAACCAGTTTTTGAAGGTAGCTATAGTGTAACGAAATGTAAATTTGGCTTTAATAACCCCTGCACTCAGTGTCGCTTGGGCAGGGGGTAACTCGGCTTAAACAGGCAATAAATCTAAAACTTGCTCAATACTGCTCAGGCTTTGGCGCTGAGTAATAAAACGGCGGCCAAGCTCGATAGCCTGTTTTTCGATGTTGGCGCGTTGTTGCGCGTTGCTAATGTTATCCAAGTCGGCCACATGCGCTAACCCTACGGTACGCCGGATCAGCTCACAGCCAGCATAGCCAATGGCATCTGCAAAAACTTGCTGCAAAAATTGTTTTTGATACAAGCTGTTGCGCAGCATCGGATCTTGGCTGTCTTGGCTCATTAATTGGCTAAATTGCTCCGCGAAAACGTGCCACAGTGTCAGGCATTGTTGGCGCACATAGGCTTGATGTGCCGTCACCGCCTCGGCATCAGCCAGTAAGCCGGCACAGCCAAGATAGTTTAAACAAAAGTTCGCCAGTAACGAGCCGACATCAAAGCCGATAGGGCCATAAAAGCCAAACTCGGCGTCGATCACCTTGCAGTTTTCAGCATTGGCAAAAATACTGCCGCTGTGCAAATCGCCGTGTAACAAGGCTTGTGGCTTAGATAAAAAGTCGGCTTTTAGTGCGGCGACTTCCGCTTGTAGCGCTTCGTCTTGCCATAGCTCGCGCGCGGTGCTGATAATCAAATCATGGATGTTATTGCGCTCGTGATTACAGTAGGGATCGGTAAAAAATAAATCTTCGGTAATTTGGCAAAGATCGGGGTTAATAAACTGCGCCACGGCAGCTTTTTTTGCGGGCCCCGTCAGCACAAAATCACTGGTATAAAATAAGGTGTGCGCTAAGTAATGGCCAATTTGCGTTGCCACATGCTCATACTGTTTGCCTTTAATCAGTGCCGTGCGCAAGATGGTATATTGCTTTAAATCTTCCATCAAAATGGCGGACAGCTCAGCATCAAAATGGCGGATTTCAACGGTATGCTCAGGGCAAAAACGCGCATGTACGCGCAATACTTCCGCTTCAATGCGGGCGCGGTCGGTGCTTAAAGGCCAACTTTCGCCGACACAGCGAGCATAGGGCAGGGCTTGCTTTACAATCAGCGAAGTCCCTTTATCATTCGACACACGAAACACTAAATTAAGATTGCCGTCACCAAACTCTTCGGCAGACAGCTTACTGTGATCGCCAAAGAGTTCACTGTGCTTGTCGGCAAAACGCATGGCGTCGTCGTTATTGAAAATGCGGTAATCAGTCATCGGGTTACCTATTTACTTGAGAAGAAAAACGCGTGGCAGCATAATCGCAAACCTTATAGACGTCTGCAACGCCAAATAGGAATAAGCTATGAAAAACTTGTCTGCACTTAGTCTGAAAACGCATCAGGGAGAGCTATACGTTTTAGATCAAACCTTATTACCCCATCAACAGCAATGGCTGCATTGCACAACGGTAACGCAGATGGTGACGTTGATCCAGCGTTTACAGTTACGCGGCGCACCGGCTATCGGCATTGGTGCCAGTTTATTATTAGCCTATCGTGCTACTCAGGGCGATAGCCAAGCGCAATTGCAAAAAGACGCCGAAATATTACGGGCCGCACGGCCAACGGCGGTTAATTTAATGAATAACTTAGATAGCATGCTTGAGGCTATTCAGCAGACGGATTTTGTCAGTGCCACGGTCGCGTGCGCCGAAGCATTATTTGCGGAAGATGTGGCGTTGTGTCAACTGATGGCAGAGCACGGTGCGGCCTTAGTGCAACCGAATGAACAGTTATTAACCCACTGTAATACCGGTGGTTTAGCTACAGCAGGTGTCGGTACGGCGCTAGGTGTGATTAATTTAGCGCATCAACAAGGCAAAAATATTCGGCTGTGGGTAGATGAAACGCGGCCACTGTTACAAGGCGGTCGTTTAACCGCATGGGAGTGCCAGCAATTGGGTATTCCGTATCAGCTAATTTGCGACAATATGGCCGCGATGTTAATGGCGCGCGGGCAGGTCGATCGCATTTTTGTGGGGTCAGATCGTATCGCGGCCAATGGTGACTTTGCCAATAAAGTAGGTACTTACAGCTTGGCGGTATTAGCGCACTATCATCAGGTCCCCTTCTATGTGGTGGCACCGCATACCACCGTCGATTTAGCCTGTGCCGATGGCAGTGTCATCCCTATTGAACAACGAAATGCCGATGAGGTACGCGGGGTCAGTGGCGCTTTTGGTCAAACGTTGTGGGCACCCGAGGAAGCACCGGTGTTTAACCCCGCTTTTGATGTCACGCCTGCCAATTTAGTGACTGGTTGGGTGTTAGATACCGGGGTTTACAGCCAACAAGATATTGCCGCGGGGGTATTGCAGCAGTTATTTGGTTAATGCTATTAGCGGCCAAGTATTTACCACCCCGTATAACGATAACTCGCCAAAATACCGGTTAGCCGCCCGAGGTTGAGGGTGGCAACACCGAAATTTTTTTACAGAATGCTCAGCGAAATATGCTTTGAGATGTCAACAATGGCAGTACTACCAGTAAACTCAAATCTTACCTTACCGACTGAAGATAAATAAATTTCTAGCTCAGAGTCGAGATCGAAAGTGCCCGACGTTTCTACTGAGTAAGCCACGATATTTTTGTAGGGTAGCGAGGTAAAATCTTTTTTGCTGCCGGTAATACCTTGCACGTTTACCGCAATAATTCTTTTATTGGTGAATACCACGCCGTCACGCATCGATTTATACGAATCGATCACGGTTTCATCGTCTAATAACAGTGCCGTGACTTTTTCAGCAAAATCGTTGTTTTGTTTCAGTTTAAAGACGCTTTTATTATTAAAATCGATCATGAAATATCCTTGTTAGCGATGTTTGGTCAACAAGCAAAAATGGCAGCTTAAAATAAACAATGCAATAACGCTAATGTGGCTTTGTTTATTTCACCGCCTGGTTAAACACTATTTATACCAAATGCTCACGACAACCGTCGCGGGCATCCAGGAGCCACCACTTTGCGATTGCGTGATATGAGTAATCTCAATATCCGGATGTGTGGCCAGCCACAGGTTAATTTCTGCTTCTAATCCAGAAATAACCGGTGTTGCAGAACCAGGCCAAAACCCGGGTTTGGGTTTTAAGATTTTAGTGAACACTTTTACTTCCATACTATGACGCTACTCCCATTTTAATCAGTAAGCTAATTTGTCGGTATAAATGCAGCATAGAGTAAAATGCGACCGCTGAAAACGGATGACAGGGTTTAGCATCATCATATGTTCAGTGCGGTTTTATTTATTTGCTTTAAATCGTGCTGGTGGCTATTGAAAAAGCGTTAAGCCGGTTCGTGCTGCCACCTTGTCATTATTTTGTGTTTGCCCCCTTGAAATCGCTTGCTGCCATCTACATATATCGGCTTATCGCGATATATAAATAAACCTATGCCTGATGACGACAACCTCAACAACACCGCTAACGGCCAAGCAATTGGACGACATTATCAAAGCGCTGGCACATCCGGTGCGCCGCGATATGGTGATCTGGTTAAAGACCCCAGAGCAGTATTTTGCTGATCAAGAACATCCACTGAGTTTAGGGGTGTGTGCTGGCAAAATTGAGCGACAAACTGGCTTGTCGCAAAGTACGGTATCGGCGCATCTGGCCACGCTGCAGCGTGCCGGGATTATCTCCAGCCAGAAAGTTGGGCAATGGCATTTTTTCAAACGTAACGAGGCGCTGATGCAGCAATTTATGTTGCAACTTAGCGCCGAGCTTTAATTTCTCTTTTCAACGCACAGGACAACACTATGCCAACCTTATTTGATCCTATTCAAGTGGGCGATTTACAGCTAAAAAACCGCATTATTATGGCACCGTTAACCCGCTGTCGTGCCAGTGCCGGGCGAGTACCCAATGATTTAATGGTGGAATATTACACACAGCGCGCCAGCGCGGGTTTAATTTTAACCGAGGCCACGTCGGTGATGCCAATGGGCGTAGGTTACCCTGATACGCCTGGTATTTGGTCAGCCGAGCAAGTGGCCGGTTGGCGCAAAATCACTGCGGCGGTACACCAGGCTGGTGGCAAAATTATGCTGCAATTATGGCATGTGGGCCGTATTTCCGATCCGCATTACCTAGATGGTGAACTGCCGGTAGCGCCAAGCGCTATTGCTGCCAAAGGGCATGTTAGCTTAATGCGCCCTAAAAAAGACTATGTTACGCCGCGCGCGCTAGAAACCGCAGAATTGGCTGACATTGTAGCAGCTTACCGGCAAGGTGCTGAAAACGCGAAATTAGCGGGCTTTGACGGTGTGGAGATCCATGGCGCTAACGGTTACTTATTGGATCAGTTTTTACAAGACAGCACTAACAAGCGTACCGACAATTACGGTGGCAGCTTAGAGAACCGTGCCCGATTGATGTTAGAAGTGACCGATGCCGTGATTGAAGTGTGGGGCGCAGGGCGTGTGGGTATGCATTTAGCACCGCGCGCAGATGCGCATGACATGGGCGATTCGCAGCGAGCGGATACCTTTGGTTATGTCGCCAGTGAATTAAGTAAGCGTGGTATTGCCTTTATCTGTAGTCGCGAAGCGCAAGCTGCGGATAGCTTAGGACCAAAGCTGAAACAGCTCTTTGGCGGTGTCTATATTAGCAATGAGAAGTTTGATAAGGCGGCTGCAAATAAAGCATTGGCTGAGGGTATCGCCGATGCGGTGGCCTTTGGTGTGCCTTATATTGCTAACCCTGATCTAGTGGAGCGGATGCAGCAAGATGCACCTCTGAATGAGGCCAAGCCTGATTTGTTTTATGGCGGTGGTGTTGAGGGTTACACCGATTATCCGTTTCTACCTCAGTAATTAGCCCTCACGTTATGGTGTAAGTTAAGAGCAGTTGCCGCAAGGGCACTGCTCTTTTTTATTGTTTTCAGCTACGCTGGGGTTATCGCTATTGCAGTGGGCGTGTTAAGCGCATGTGTTACTCAATGAGTGCAAATAACAGCTTTAGACCTTGCTAAATCTTATTGAAAGCCAAAATGCTGCCAGCATGCTTCGGAAAGCTTGCGGCTTTTTATGACAATCTGTATAAATCAGGCAGGGTAGCGGGTGTGTATGGCTCACCCAACCAATGGCCTTATTTAAGGCACCGAAGAGTTTTTGCTGTGCGCTTCGCACCCTGTTATGGGTTTACTGTTGATGCCGTTATTTTTGTTATCACCCCTTTTTACGTTGTTACTGGTGCACTGGCAGTTTGCGCCACAGGCTGCCGCGATCAGCCAGCTATTTCCTGTGTTGGTGTATGTGATGTTGCTGTTAACCGCTGGGCTGGCGGTGCTAATGCGGCAATGGCATTGGTTGTACAGTGCCGTGTTGTTAGCTAGTCATTATTATGTGGTTGAAATGGCGCTGGCCAGTGAGCAACTTGCAGCAATAGCGATGCTACTGCCATTGCTGATCACCCTGTTATTTCTGTTACTGCAATTAAAACCTAAGCCACAACCTAGCACGCTATCAGGCGTGTTCCTGCTGCTTGTCATACTGTTTGCACCGCCCGCCATGTTGGTATTACCGCTTGCTGACATTGTGACGCAGTTATCCCTGCCGGAAACGTTTTTAAAGCCGGTTTCTGACAGCGTTGCTATTAATTGGGGCACCCTTTGGTGGATGGCCTTAGTGGCGACTGGCTGGTTAAGTATGCTCAGTTATCATAGTGCTAATGGCCAGCGTTGGGGGCAGTTTGCTTCGTGGTTAGCGGTGATGCTGTGTTATCCCTTTATCTTGTTTGAGCAAGCCGCCGGATGGGTCACTCTGGCGGCAGGTTTAAGTTTGCTGCTCAGTTTAACCAGTCAGATGCTGCACCTAGCTTATATTGATGAACTAACCCAATTACCCCAGCGGCGAGCGCTGCTGAACCACTTAAGTCGCTTAGGTAAACGCAGCGCGGTGACCATGCTAGATGTTGATCACTTCAAAAAGTTTAACGATACGTATGGCCATGATGTTGGCGATCAGGTGCTTAAGTTGCTTGGCTCGATTTTGGCTAATCAGTCGGGTTTAACGGCTTATCGTTATGGCGGCGAAGAATTTACCTTGGTGTTTCATCATAACAATCAACAAAAGCTGGCTGAAAAGCTAGAGCAAGTGCGTGAAGCCGTGGCAGAGTATCCATTGGTGATCCGTCAGCAACAGCGGCCAACAGACAGTAAAGATGGCAAGCAACAACGCGGCAGTGCCGCAGCAAACAAAACCGTGCATGTCACCATCAGTTTAGGTTGCGCCTTGCGCAATAGCGGTGAAAGTACCGAGCAATTACTAAAACGCGCCGATGAAGCCCTTTATAAAGCGAAAAAAGCCGGGCGTAATAAAGTGGCGTTTGCTAGCTGATAAAAGCGGTATATGGCGTTGTTTTGGTTGAAACTGAGTGTTTAACCTGCAGTTGCATACGGTGCAAATTTTTCAAGTCGGTAACGAATTTACAGTCTAAACTTTCCACTTCCAGGTGGTAACACCTGAATCTAAAGAAGGGGGAATATACTGTGAAAAAAAATCTACTAGCCATACTTACTGCACTGGCCATAACCGCGTCATACTTTTTGTTAACTGCGGTTTCCCCAGAGATGACATTAGGTATTAAAGCCACTTTGCTGGCGGTATTAGCCACAGTTTTTTATGTACTTTTCGCAGCGCTGCTCAAGAAAGATTAGATTTGATGGTGAGATTAATAGGAAGCCATCCCTTAAGATCTTGCTGCTATGGCGATAAAAACGAAGGACTGTAGCGATTAGCTTATGATGTGTAATAGCGCCTTACGAAACAATAAATAAAGAATATCATTAATATCGGTTCAAGAACGCGTTGACCACTCTTGCTTTAGCATTTTAGATTTTAAGGTATTTCAATAACACCTATTCAAATTAAGGTGATAATAATGCTCTATTTTAGAATTGCTTTTGTTTTTGTTACATTTGTCATTGTTTATGCTGCCGGAATGCTGAACATCATTAATGAAAACCACTGGCTAGTAAATGCCGGGATCTTAGCGCTATGGATTGTATGCTATGGCTATGTTTTAGAGCCAGTGGTAAAAGCAAAGCTTGCTCGAAAACACTGATTGTTTATTGATGCGCTCGCTATGTGGTTCTTCAGTCAGCGTCTGCAGAGTATGACCATGGCGGCCAATCATCAGGGCTTCCAGCCGGATTTAACCGCTTTACTTAGTCGCCATCGCTTATCGTTAACATGGACCAATATGTAGCAGTTGCTGCTATCAGTTAAAATCAGAACAACAACAAGTGATTTGGTACCGGTATGTCAATTAATAATGCAGATAACAGCTCGAAAGTTCTCACCTATGGCTATAAACATGCACTTAAATTTATAATTTATTTAATATTATTCTATTTAGCTTTCTCTGTGCTGGCTGGATTTGCACTTTATGTTATGGAGAGTGGAAAACTTGCTGATTTCGCCACGTTAAGGTTAACTCTGTTTTTTTCAGTGTTATTAGCGCACGTCACAACAATGAGAAAGGCTGCTCTAGTTCTGCACATCAGTAGGGAAAATTTTCTGATCAGTCTGGCATTTGTTTTATTGTCGACTTTTACGTTTGTTATTTTTTTATTATTAACTCTACTGATGAATAACCCAGTAGAAAATATCAAGCTGGCATCCATTTCGCAGGTAACAAATAAAGGAGAAATGTTGTTTCTTTTATTTCTGACTTCGGTGGTAGTACCAGTGTATGAGGAAATAATAAGCCGCTTCCACCTCGTCAACGTTTTAAGGAAGTTGGTAAATTCGAATTTTTTTGTTGTTATCGTTTCATCGGCATTTTTTGCACTATTGCACACCCAGTATCAAGGTTTAGGCTTGTTCTTGCCGTTCTGCTTTGGGGTACTGTTTTGTATCGCCAGAATTGTTACTGGCAGTATTGTTCCGGGAATATTTATGCATGGCATCGCCAATGCAATTTGGTTTTTTCACGAAAACTTAATACTTATCCGCTGACATTGCAGGTTAGCAGAGAGACGGTGTCAGGTCTTGCTTTTTGCCCAATTCACGCGCTACTCATGCAGATTCCTGTCATTGTTCTCGAATACAGCTTAGTTATTTAGAACAACTTGCCTGATCGGCAAGTCATTATTTCACCTGCGGTGAAATACTTTCTTTTGCGTCGCCAAAAGAAAGTATCCAAAGAAAATGCGACCCCACTTCCGCTCGAAAGCCCCACTGCTCATGCGCTGTCCAAGGCGAAAACGTAACTCGCGCCATGCTTCGTCGCCGCACTCAAACACTCGTTTTCTTAAAACCTTGGCCAACGATGATCAGTCGACTCGCTCTAAGGGGAATAGAAGCCAGAGCGGTATTCGCTAAGCTGAATAGTTTGTTTGTGCAAAGCGGACATTTCACGGGGTCATCAGCAAAGACTGCTTTATATCTTACAGCGGTCAATACTTAAACCAAATGTCACGCTTGTTCGACGACGTATATCTGAATCATCTTCAATGTTAGGCTTTTAATGGTTTGCAATGAGTTGTGAATGGAAAAATCCAGTGCGGTTATTTTTTCCGCGACTCAGTCGATACACTAGCGCTGTAGTCAATCCAACGTTCTCTTAATGACTCTATTAATGCCAGAGCGATAAAGAAAAAAAACAAACACCAAGGGTTAGGATTGTAATGAATGCCCAAGCCATTTACCGGGTAAATTAATGGCTTATTGGGGTTTACCAAATCAACTGCGTGGATCCATAAAGCTCCTTCGCTGTCACGACTAAGTATCCCTTTATGCCTTTGTGTATAAAATATTACTTGCTGAGGTTTACTCGCTAAGGAGAAAACAGAAGCTAGGTTTTTACACTTTTGCCAACCACTAAACCATACTTCTCTCTCTCTTAGAGACGTATACAAAATAATATCGTCTTGGCCAGACATCCTCGGATTACACTGAAATGAGTACAATACACCTTCAACCTTTGTCAGCTCAGCCTCATCCACTCCATTGGTGTAGTACCTGAAGTGCCAAGTAAGATACAACAGACTAACGATTAGCAAAATTTGTAACGGCACCGGTAAACGCTTTAGCCAAGCCATCACTTTTGATTGTTTAGGTAACGTTGGGATTTTCTGCAAAACTTAATCCTTTTTCTCTAGAGACTCAGCTAATTTCGTAGAATCAATACGCCCATTCACTGAATAGGTCTGAACTCCACTTGCCATATTCGCCATATCTCTTGCCTGCGAGGTAGCGCCGGCAGCATCACCGATATTACCAACATTTTTTGCAACGCTGTGTAAAGATTGTGCGCCCCTGCTGGTTGTTCCTTCGATAAAATCACCAAACTTACCTGCACGAGCGATATCCTCTCGTTCCAAACCATAATTTGCGGCTGCGGTCTCTAATCCCATACCGGTGAGTGTTCTTCCTCCAACCCATAAAGACCGAATACCATCTAAACTTGCTAGTGTAAGCAGAGCTGCGGGAACTGTTCAAACACCAGTTAAAGATCCGCCAATACCAGTAGCGAGGCTTACAGTACCCAATAACACGCCAGCTGGATCTTGTGGTGCAACTGCAGCCATACTGATCGTTACTATAAAACCGCCCGATAAGCGGGTCATAATACCGCTGCTGCATATAGATTAGTACTATTTATCTTCCAGCAAAATAAGCAAGAGCATGTCACACATGAAAGCTATCTATCCTGACGTAATCTCCTTTGCAAGCATTGCTATTATTAAGCTATACTAAAGCCACCTTAAAAACCGGTCGTCAGAAATATACTACGATGTCAGTCTCAGCTTTAGTCGCTCAAAGAGTGTCCCGTCTACAAAAAGGGATGCCGTTTACCATTGAGGGCTTTTATGCTCTGGGTTCTGTCACGTCTGTTCAAAAAGCGCTGAGCCGACTTGCAAAAGAAGGTACAGTAGTTCGGGTAGCCAAAGGTATTTATGCCAGACCTAAACCTCTGAAAAGCTTTCCATCCATCAAGACAACAGCTACCGCAGAAGAAGTCGCATTGTCGTGGGCCCGTAAATACAGCTACAGCATAGTACCCCATGGTCTTGAAGAGGCTTATCGATTAGGTTTACAAACTCAGGCTCCGGTAAAAACCGTATTCTGGACATCAGGCCCATCTCGTGAATTTAAAGTGGGTAATCAGCAAGTCGTGGTAAAACATGCAGCTCAAAGTAAATTGCGCTGGGCAAATAAACCCGAAGGGGCCTTCTATCGTGCTCTGCTGGTGCTGTCAGCCGAACATACTTCGCTACAACAACTTAAAACGGCTCTGAAACGACTTAACTTAGCCAGTAACGAAGTTATTCCCGTTATACACAAGCTAAAATTGCAGCCCACACTTCTCTCCTGGCAAAACAAGTTAACCAAGCTTGAAAGTGAATTGCTGTCATGAATTTGTTTCAGCTGTATGCTGACAAAGCCAAACATTCAGAGCTGGCTGAGTTATTTAATTTTGCGTCCACCCAGCAGCAATTTGGTCTGGCAGCGAATTTTTTGGAGAAGGACCTTTGGGTCACCGAAGTACTACGGTTATTGTATGACGAGCAATTGCTCGGTGCTAAATCCGTAGCGTTCAAAGGTGGAACTGCGCTCAGCAAATGCTGGCAAGTGATCCAGCGCTTTTCAGAAGATATTGATTTATCGGTACATTGGGCAGAGCTGTCTGATCTGACCGAAGAGCAGGAGCAGAACGCCTGGCTACAAAGTACTAAAAATGGCAGCCAAGCCAGGAAGTTCCGCGAACAACAACAGCAACGATTACTGGGATGGACAGAGCAACTGGTGCATCGGCTTAACCAACGCTTTGCTGCTTATCAGATTGATGGTCTGAAAGCTGAGCTGGAACCAGACTCTGGCGGCGAAAAAGTAGATATCCATTTTCCACGAGTGACAAAAAACGCAAGAGACTACCAGCTTGACCATATTTTACTGGAGTTCGGCGGCCGTAACCGGGACAAACCCACCAAAACCATAACAACCAGTTGTTATCTTGGCGAAATCAAAGAATTCGCAGCAATAGTTTTACCGAAAGCCAATGTTCAGGCCTATGAGAATGACTTTATTTTCTGGGAAAAACTCACTGCTCTGCACCAGTTCAGCACCCAAACGAATGAACCAAACCCTGATCGGTTAGCCAGACATTGGTATGACGTGGCCTGTCTGCTTCGTTCTGATTTCGCCGATGCCTTTAATAGTAGCGAAGCCATGCAAGCAGTAGTTGAAATGAAAAAACACCGCTGGCCGGTGCAAGGCGTCGACTATGACGCCATTTTACGTGGACAATTATCTGTAGTGCCACAAGAAGCTCGCTTGGCAGCAATAGCTGCTGATCACAAAGCCGCTGTCACTGGCCAAATGTTTTTCACCTCACCAGACTCTTTTGAACACATCATTCAGCAACTGTCAGACTTCCAAGACCGGTTTAACAGTCGCTAGCATAGAGGTAACTCAATAGTTTTATAATGTTATCTAAGATAGCTATATTTGCGCTTTGCATCTTCAACTCTTTGTTTGCAACATTTTTTGTATTTTTTTACCATTTCCGCAAAAACAAGGATCATTTACTTTCGGTGCGATTGAAGGAACAGATGCATTGTTTTCGGGGGAAGTCATTTTTTATTATTTATAGCGAAAGTGAGTAAGGTGTTAATTTTTATCATTTCAATTAAGTGATAAAGGCGGTTTATTTTGCTACTGCTACATAAAAATGCCCGCAAAAACGGGCAGTTTATCAACCTAACTCAAAGCATTACTCAGCGACTTTCACAATAACTCGGCCGCGTACCTTACCTTGTAGCAAGTCGTTAGCGGTGCTGACCACTTGCTCTAGCGAAATGACATGGCTTATCGTGTCAAAATCTTCAGCGGTTAACAATTCACTTAACCGTTGCCAGGCTTCAATGCGATCTGCTAATGGGCGCATTACGCTATCAATGCCGTATAACACGACACCGCGCAGGATAAAGGGCGCCACGGAAGAGGGGAAATCCATGCCTTGTGCCAAGCCGCAAGCGGCAACGGCACCACCATAACGGGTGCTAGCACAGGCGTTGGCGAGGGTATGGCTACCGACGCAATCGACAACTCCCGCCCAACGTTCTTTTTGCAGCGGTTTGCCCGGCGCACTTAATTGTTCACGGGGTAAAATGTCGGTTGCACCGAGTTTTTTCAGATAGTCACTTTCTTCAGGCCGACCGGTGGCCGCTACCACGTTAAAACCCAGCTTGCTGAGTAAGCGCACGGCATAACTACCGACACCGCCATTGGCACCCGTCACTAAAATTTCACCTTGCTCAGGGGTAACACCATGTTTTTGCAGCGCGAGCACACAAAGCATCGCGGTATAGCCTGCCGTACCTACACCCATCGCTTGCGCTGGGCTGATGCCTTTAGGAAGCGGGATCAGCCAGTCACTTTTTAAACGGGCTTTTTCAGCTAAGCCACCCCAATGACCTTCGCCCACCCCAAAGCCGTTGAGCAGCACCTTATCACCGACTTGAAAACGGCTAGAATCAGATTGCAAGACTTCGCCAACCAAATCGATGCCTGGCACCATGGGGAATGCGCGCACAACAGGCGCTTTGCCGGTAATGGCCAAGCCGTCTTTATAATTGAGGGTACTGGTTAACACTTTTACGGTGACATCACCGGCAGGCAGTTGTTGCTCGTCTACGGTCGTTAACTCGGCGCGATAACCTTGGTCATCTTTATTAATTAAAATTGCCTTAAACATACGATTCTCCGTTTTACAGTGGGGTGTAATTAAAATTAATGGGAAAGTTGTTTCAAAAAGAACTGACCAAATTGTTGTAGCGGTTGTGCGGATTGGAGCAAGCGCGCTCGCGCGACCGCACCTTCCCAACCGATCCAAAATACTTCTGCTAAAGCTGCTGGGTCTTTATCTGCCGTGATCTGAGCTTGGGCTTGTGCTTGTTTTAAGCAATTCGCGACCAATGCTTGCCAGCTGCTATAGGTCGCCACAATGGCGTGGCGAAAGGTGTCGGGTAATTGCGGTAATTCCAGTTCTAAATTACCGATCAGGCAGCCTCGACTAAATTGATACTTGGCCATACCGTTACTGGCATCGCTCATAAAATGGCTAAGCCGTTGCAGAGGAGGATAACGGGTGTCGTTAAGATGTTTGCTTAATTTCGCTTCAAAGTACTGGCGATAGTGAGCTAATACTTCTAACCCATAAGCTTCTTTGTTTTCGAAGTAATGATAAAACGAACCTTTGGGGACCTGCACCGAGCTTAATATAGTATCCAAACTGCTTTGGTTAAATCCTGACGAGGTCAACCATACTAAGCCTGCGCGCAGCAGCACGGCCTTGGTATTCGGATCGGCATCTTGGTTTTTCTTCGGTCGGCCGCGTTGGCGCTTTTGGTTATCCATAGCTCACGTTAATTAATTAGACTGCTTGGTCTAATTTAGGCCAGTTGCTGCCATTTTGCAAGTGACATGGTTGTCGACTTTGGTCTAGGTGTTAATGATGCTTAGTAAAAATTGCGGTGATGGTGGTGAAGTTAAAAAAATGGATTGCATCTGGCAAGTGATTTGAGAGTGACTTGCCGGCGACAGTAAAAAGCTATTGGCGCCGTCATGTGCAGCTTTTGAGTAAAGATGAAGCCGCAACGAAGAAGCCATTTAGATCTTCGGGGGAACTACGTCAGCCCTAGCAGCTATTGAGCATGAAAGGGCGACTAGAGCCCTTATGCCGTCGTTTTAATAATGCTTTCGCGCTGGGTTAAGCCAAATTTTTCTAATACCTGCGCGTAAATCGAGGTTTTATCATCATCTGTCAGATTTTCAGCGCCTTTCTCCGCATATTTTGATTCTAACAACTCGGTGAGGTAGGCGGTTATTTCACTCAGTTGCTGTGTATCTTGCATCACTGGCGGCGCACCCATGCCAGCGTCTTTTGATTTCTTGACCCGATCGCCCAAGGCTTTAGCATCAATACCCTCGGCAGCTAACGCCGCTTGTAGCGCTTTACCCGGTTGAATGCCCGCTTCGTTAAAGATACTGACAATCGCAGACGCATCTTCATCTGACAAGTTATCGAGATCATATTCTGCTAAGGTATCGGTAATCAGTGTACTTTGCTCTGCGGTAAGCGGCTTATCATTTCTTGGCGGTGGCGGCATACCAGCACTAGAGTTAATCGATCCAATCATTGCCTTGCTCCTGTGTTAGAAAAGCGGGTTCATCTAAAATTTGGACGTGCTAACCGAGTGAGCACAAACTTAGGCTAACAACGAAACTTGCAAACAATGTGCAAGAAAAACGACATGTGTCCTGATTGTTCTGGCTTTTGACTGAATTTATTTAGGGAAGGGTGAACACCGGTTTGCTAAAACACTCAATGCTGTTGCGCAAAAGAGCAAGCCGTTGTAATGAACTGCATTTTTTGCGGTGACGCTGCGCTGATGAATTGCATCAATCAAACAGGCTGGTAAGATAACCATTTCATCGAAATGGTTTGCCTCGCAGTGGCGGTTATCTGCCATGCCACCCCAAAAATACTAGGACAGTCATGAGCAAAAGTGCCTATCAGCAACAAGAGCAAGGTTATCGCGATAAAGCGTTAAAAATGTATCCCTGGGTTTGTGGCCGTTGTGCCCGTGAATTTGTGCACTCAAACCTGCGAGAATTAACGGTGCATCATATTGATCATAATCACAGCAATAACCCTGCAGATGGCAGCAATTGGGAGCTGTTGTGTATTTATTGCCACGACAATGAACATAATAAATTCCACGAATATGTGTTGTATGGCGGCACCACCGAGCAAAAGGTCGCAGCGGCAACGCATAATCCTTTTGCTGATTTAAAAGCGCTGCTGAATAAACCTAAATAAGGACGGTTATTCTCTTTTCTGGCCTGGTTTTGGCTGGCCGTAGCGGCAAACCTGTTACTGCTCAGTTACGTTATTGGCAAATGGTAGTTTAGGCGTTGTGCTAAAGCCTAACACCTGCGTGGTTTCGCAGCAGGTGTTAGGCGATAACGTCAAGCGCAATGTTTACTGTAACTGGATATGATATACGCTAGTGGTGCCACTGACTTCATTGCCAACAAGTAGCATGGGTTGGCCGCTAGGTGAATGTTTTGCGGGTACAAAAAATAAACCTTCAGGGCCCAAGTCGCCGCTGTTGCTTAAATTGAGTGACGGATCAGCTTCATCCCAAAAATCACGGCTATTGAAGTAATCTTGAAAAATCGGCTCAGCAGGATTACTGATATCAAATACCACTATACCGCCCATCCGCTCTAAGCCTATAAAAGCATAATGCTTATTACCAATCTTGCCGACAGCTAAGCCTTCTGGCTCGGGTCCTTTATTATCGCTGCGATTGTCAAAGGCATCACCTTCTTCATGGTTGCTGTTAAACCAGTCTTTGCAAGGTATGTCGCGGTTACTACCCAGCCTACAATCGTCACTGGCTAGCAGTTGTTCTAAAAAGTCGCCAGAATCATATTTTAATGACATATCTGTGGTATCCCAGATGGCAAAGGAGCGCGCCCCGTAGGTATAGAGTTTGTCATACATCAATCTGTCGCCTGTTTCACCCAACGCAGGTAAAGTGCCATCGGCTTTGTAAAGCAATGGTGAGCCATCAGCATGAGTTTGGTAACCCATGGTCCAACTCACGTTTACGCGGCCTAACAGATCATCTTCGCGACAGTTGCCGGGTTCGCCCAGCGCTGCGCCACAGTAAGCGAAAACGCTGGGGTTAAGTAAGGCGCCGGCTGCTAACTCACGTAAATGGGCGGGTAAGTCATCGCCACAGCGGCGATCAAAACCATTACGATGCACTAAATGTTTAACGCGGAACTCTTCGATAAACCCCTTGTTGGTATCGCCATTACAAGGGGTGTTGCCGGCGGTACCAAAATAAGCGGCGTTGTTTTCGCCCCAAGCTCGGGCATCCCCCTCGTTGGCCGTGATGAGATAAGTGGTATTGCCCACTTGATAAGCGGCCATCGCATCAGGTTGGTACATACCGGTGATACCGGGCCATTGCGCAATATTAATACTGTCTTCGGTATCACTGAGGTCAAGGCCTTGACCATTGGCACCATGATCTTTAAAGCCTAAAGGCAAAATAGCACTGATACTGGCGCTCTCAATATCTATCACCGCGACGGCATTATTTTCTTGTAAGACCGCCCATGCGGTTTTACTGTCTGGTGCAACGGCAAGATATTCAGGTTCCAGATCTTGAGCCACGCTAGCATTGGGGCCATACACCCGAACACCGGCGGTTAAGAGTTCGGCTTTTGCTGTGTTGAAGGCGTTAAATCCGGCCGTGCGCACTTGTGCTTGAGTAATATTGTTCAGATCACTGACACTAATTATGCTGATTGATCCTTCAGGATCAACTTGATAATCGTCACTGGGCTCACCTTCATTAGCGACTAATAAAAACTGGCCATTTGGGGTAAAGGTGAGCATATCAGGTAGCGCACCTACTTGTACCTGCGCCAGTTTGCTCAGATCTTCAGCGCGATAAAAGGCGACAAAGCCGTTATCTGTTTTATTTGCAGCTTCAATGGCTACTGCAATAAGTCCTTTGTATATTGCTACGCTGTTAACTTGTGCACCCGCAGCGATCTCTGCCACGGAAATGGTCCCTATTTTAATTGGGGCGATTGGATTGTCCATGGCTAACACATCCAGCTCACCTAGTTGAGCGTTAACGACAAAGCTGCGTTGTGTTGCAGGATCAAATGTGACTATTTCAGCCGCGCTCTGCCCAAATGCATTGCTTTCATAACGACCAGCAAATGCCAGCTTTATGCGGTTAGGCGTGCTTTCTGCTGCCGCGGCATTACAGAGTAAAGACGTTTGCGAGACTTCGCTATCGTCGAGCTGTTCATTACGATTGCTGTCTAAGCCTGTTTCCAGTTTTATCCCTCCGACATCACATTCACGATCTAAGCCAATGTGAGTTGTGCGGATCAAGGTGTTGAAGCCAGCGGCGCCATCCGAACCGGCTAAACCGGTAGCGCCATCGCTGCCATTTTCACCATCGTCACCAGTACAGCCGGCCATTATGAGTGCCATGCTAGAAAAACAGATTAACTGAGCCAGTCGAGTTTTGTTAAAGCGCATTATCATCTCCAGAGTATATGCAAATGAAAGCACTTTAAGCAGTAAAGATGACAGCGGGGTGTTGTTTACATGACCAAGTTGTGACAGTAGCGCCATTACTGTTAGCATGGGCTTTAAAACCGATTTTAGATGAGCCCGCTATGAAGTTAACGTTGATCAGTGCCTTAATGTTATTTAGCAGCGTTGCGATTAGCGCTGAAACTTACTATCCCCCGGCCGGTACTTGGCAGCAGGTTAGCCCACAAAGCTTGGGCGTTAACGCTAGTAAACTGCAACAAGCGGTTGATTATGCCATTGCCAGCGAAAATCCCGCCGCCAAAGATCAAGCCCTAGTACAAGCAACCACCTTTGGTGCACGCGAACCCTATGATCAGATTATTGGCCCAATGTCGGTAAGAGCCGCGGCCAATGGCATGGTGATTTATCAAGGTAAAGTGATTGCGACTTGGGGCGATACGCAAAGTGTCGATATGACACACAGTATCAGTAAAACCTTTTTAACCACGGTAACCGGTTTGGCGTTGCAGCAGGGCTTGATCCACAATGTGCAGGATTTAGTTGGCCCTTATTTACCTTCAGCGAGTGATCTCTTTGCTAGTGAGCACAATCAGCAAATTCGCTGGGATCATTTGCTGCGGCAAACCAGTGATTGGCAGGGAACCTTATGGGGTAAACCGGATTGGGCCGATCGCCCGGAAGGCGAAGCAAAAGACTGGCCTAATCGGCCACTTTATACGCCGGGTAGCCGTTACAAATACAATGATGTGCGTATTAATGTGCTGGCGCTGGCCACCACCTATGTTTGGCGCAAACCGCTGCCGGTGGTGTTAAACGAACGGATTATGCAGCCAATTGGTGCCAGCAGCACATGGCGTTGGCACGGTTACGACAACAGCTGGATTGAACTGGATGGCCAGAAAATCCAAAGTGTTTCTGGTGGGGGGCACTGGGGCGGCGGTATGTTTATCAATGCTTGGGATTTAGCGCGTTTTGGTTATTTATTTTTACGTGACGGCAATTGGCAAGGCCAGCAATTAATTAGCCAAGACTTCATTCGTGCTGCCAGAACGGGCGGCAGTGCCAAAGCCGATTATGGTTATGCTAATTGGTTTCTCAACCCCGGCCGGCAAGCGTTACCGGCTGCACCAGAAAGTGCAGTAACCTTTCAGGGCGCTGGGCGTAACGTGATTTACCTCGATCAAGAGCATGATGTACTGCTGGTTGCACGCTGGATTGGAAATGGCGACGAGTTGAACCAGTTAATTGCTAAAGTGTTGGCGGCGTTACCAAAAAAATAAAACCGTCTATTTAACTGCCCACGTTGCGCTGACCTTACGTGGGCAGTAATTGCGGCTTGCTTGTCGCGGGGTATTGTTTAAGCCGCTTGCGATTAAGCCTGGTAGTTAAAGCGTTTTCGCGGGGTAAACTTGCTGGTTTTCTGGTGAAACACCTTTACCCATGCGCACTTCTAAAGCCACCTCAACATGCTCGCGGCTGGTGCTCACGCCAACGCCAACACCGGCTTCATAACTGGGTCGATTAACCGTGCGGGTACGGCAACCGAATAACGTACACTTTTGTTCGATATCGCGCTGGTAGGTTACGCCAAGTTGGTTGTTCGCTGCAGTTTCACGTTCTTTCAACGTTTCTTTGTCGACTAACACAAACCAGTCATAGCCTTGTTGTGCCGTTAATTCGGCAGCACGACGTAAGGCATAGGCTTTGGTTGCGGCTTGATCATCGCCGCGTGCTTTAAAGGTCACGCGGTAGTAGTTATCACTGATTTGTTGTTCGGCATAGCCGTAGCCACTGCCTGAGGCAGCCCGATAAGCTGGCGCACTGCTACAGGCGGTTAACGTTAAGGCTAATAAGATTATGCTAAGAGTCTTGTTCATGGTGGTACTCCTTGATGTTAATTAGTGCTGCAGCCGCAGCTGTTCTTCTGCTAAAGTAAGGGCAGGGCCTGCCATTAATTCATCTAACACGCTGTCTAAAGCACTGGGGCCACTGGCCGTTTGATAGCCGTTATTGTTGCTCACTTGGCTAAATGCGAGGCTGGCTTTTAATTGCCATTCTCCTTGTTGCTGACAGGCAATATTTTCGGTGCGGGCAGTGGCACTCTCCACGCTGTACTGCCGACAAAAATCACCATTTTTATTGACAAAGCTTAGTTGTGGCGTCAACTGTTCATTGGCAATTTGATAGCGTTGCCCGCTGGGTGATTGGCTTAAATGTTGCTGTACCGCTGGCTGGATTGCGAGCATAGTGCTGCTGGTTGGATGATTGAGTTGCGACAAGCCATAACCACCAAATAAAGCAACACAGGCAACGGCAGCAGCATAACGTTGCCAGTGCTGTTCCACTCGCCGCCAACGCGACATGCTAACAACATTATTAGGCTTGCTATCATTGGCTGCGGTTGGCGCGTCGTTTTCGGCTAACAGCGCTAATAAGGCCGCTGGCACAGGGCGCTGTTCAATTTCGCTGTAGTGCTGTTGTAATATAGGGTCAACCATCGCCAGATCGGCCAAGCGGGCGACCAGGTCATCGTTCAGTGCTAATTGTTCGCGCACCTGTTGCATCTCGGCCTCGGGCAGCGCCGCATCTAAAAATGCGGATAATTGTTCATCAGTAATCTTCATGCGGGGCTCCCAGTTAGCGGTTTAAAGGCGGCGACCATGGCGCTGCGTGCGCGTGCCAAACGGCTCATAATGGTGCCGGTGGGCACCGCTAATACTTCGGCGGCTTCGGCATAACTCATGCCTTGTACTGCAACTAATGACAACACTTCGCGTTGGTCATCGGGTAATGTATTCATTGCGCGGTCAACTTCCTTTAAGTGCAAGTCATTGATCAGGTCCTGTTCGCCATCACTGCTGTTTTCAGCTTGCAAGTCGGGATTATGTACGGCATTTTGCCGAACTTTTTGCGCGCGATATTCGTCTATCCAAACATTGCGACAAATTTTAAATGCCCATTGTGCTAAGACGACACCCTCTGGTGCTGGCGCGTTTAACAAGCGTAATACGGTGTTTTGTACCAAGTCATCGGCGTCTGCCATACTTCCGGTTAGCGAGTAGGCAAAGCGGCGTAATGCCGGCAAAAGTAAGGTTAATTCGGCTTTCATGGTAAGGTTTATCTCCTATTTACCTTGATAACGGTTGGGCCTAGCGTTTTATTCCAGCATACGGGGAATATTTTTTGCTACCAGACGTTTTATAAGTAAATAAATGTATTAATGATCGGGGTAAAGATGCGATTAGCCATATTGTATAGCAGTGTGTTGTTGTGTTTAAGCAGCGCCGCACACAGTCAGTTACTACCAGAGCAGCCAGTGACAGGGGTATTACTACCGCAAGTGACCGAGCGGCTGGAACGTACCACGCAAAGTCTGGCACAGCAAAAGTTATTGCAGCAACAGCAGTTGCTTGAGCAACAGCGGTTAACGGAGGCGTTGGCATTAAAAGCTAACTTAGCCGATCCGTTAACAGTGTTGCCTGAGGTATTGCCAATCGTTAATGTACAGGGCCAAGTGCGCTGGACAGAGGTTAGGGTTGAACAAGGCTTTCGGGCTGTAGAGCGGGAATGGTTGTTATTAGTATCGGACACTGAGTGGCAACAGTTACAGCAACGTTGGCCAAGGCTGCGCGAGTACACACAGCAACAACAAGACTTAGCCGCCATTGGGCTATTAATGATTACCTTAAAAGTGCCAGAGGAGCTGGATTCAGCTGCGGCTTTAGACCGTGAGTTTCAGCAAACCTTAACTAAGCTGGCCGGTCGTAACCATTTATATCAGCCGCAACAAGCGAGCACTACCACCACCACCGCCGCTGTTACGTCGCTGCAAACTCATATGTGCCAGTTACCGGTCACACTTGGCATGATCGACACCGCCATTGCCGAGGCGCTTCCGGCGCTGACTCCCGAAACCGAGCGTTTGCAAATTAGCCAGCAACATTTTTTACCGGAAGACATTCCACGTAGTTATGGTCACGGCACTGCAGTAGCGGGAGTGTTAGCGGCAAAACATCCACAAATCACCCCTTTGTTAGCCAACTTACATTTATATAGCGCCAGTGCTTTTTATCCGAGCAATGAATTTCAACAATCGGCTACCTTAGCGCATATTTTAAGTGCGTTAAATTGGCTCGTCAGTCAAAACGTGACGGTGGTTAATATGAGTCTAACCGGTCCGGCCAACCCGGTGTTAGCAGCGACAATTCAGCAATTAGCCAAGCGAGACATTATTTTAGTTGCGGCAGCAGGCAATGGCGGGCCTGCTGCCGCGCCTTTGTATCCTGCAGCTTATGAAGAGGTGTTAGCTGTCACCGCAGTGGATGCGCAGTTACAGCTGTATCGCTGGGCTAATCAAGGCGATTATGTGGAATTTGCCGCGCACGGCGTGAAGGTTAATACCTTAGCGGTTAGCGGCGAAGTGTCGCCGCAAAGTGGCACGTCTATGGCAACGCCGGTGGTCAGCGCGGCGGTTGGTTGTTTGCGGGCGCAATATCCGCATTGGTCTGCTACACAAATTCGGCAGCATTTACGACTCCAGGCCCGCGATTTAGGCGAGCCTGGACAGGATAAGCAATTTGGTTATGGTGTGATTAGCGCGCCATTAAAAGCTGACTTGCAATGACACTGAGCTGCGGGTTTCACGATAATCTGCGCTTTCAAGCGTTGAGCTAAAATCACCGTGCTCTACAGCGGTGACCACACTAAACACTGGCGTGACATTCAGCTGCCACTTTGCTTCTAGTTGGCTGTGCGTATCTTGGCGTGGCGCGGTATCAGTGTCGAGCTTTTGGTAATCACGCTTGGAGATTTTCATACCGAGTTGCAGTTGTTGCTTCAGATGCCATAAATCAAAACGACCGGACACTTTAAGGCGCAGCCCAGGTGCACGGTAACTAAAGCTGTTATCTTGGGTGTCTTCATCTTCATACACCAAGCCTAAACTGACAAAGTGTTGCCCTTCGGCAAAAAACCAGAAGCTATCGGTACTGATACTAAGGTTGTTGGCATCTCGGGCGCCAATGTTAGCAAAGGTTTTTTCGGTCGCAGTAATAGCAGGGCGCACAAACCAGCTGTCAGATGCGCTATGCATGGCATACACACTACCTTGATTTAACGTTAAAAAACGCTCGCCAGCTAACTCTGCCATGGCGTAGTAGTAATTGGTACCGTAGGTGGTGTTGCCATGTTGATAACCGGCATCAATATTGGCTAAATGCAGCCTAGTATTGAAATCGTCCGCTTCGCGGTAGTTTTTATCTTGCACAGAATAGCCACTACTCAGTGTCCACTTTGAATTAACTTGCCAAGTCGCGTTCAGATCTGCCGCAAGTAAAGTGGCCACATCAGAACGGCCAGAGGCTTGCTCCAGTTGGCTAATATTAACGTTAGATTGTTGCTCTAACCCTGCGCTTGCCTTGCCTGAGATATCCCAGTTGTCGGCACTAAAACTGGGTGCGCTCGAAAACAAACTTACAGCAGCTGTTGTTACAGCCAGACGAGTGACGAATAACATGGTAATTCTCCTACAAGAAAAAGGCGCCGACGGTGTGGTCGGCGCATCAGGGGGCTTATAAACCGGTAGATAACTTCAGCGTGTTGCGCACGGTGTTAGATACTTCAGCGCTGACGGCTTGGCTTACACTGTTCATCACTTCGGCATTGGCATTTTGCTGCACCAATTGGTTGGTATTGCTGATCACTTGTTGTTGAACGGTGCCAGCCGCATTGCTAGTCATTGCTGCTGTCACTTGTTCGGTTGCTGATGCACTGACACTGCTGAGCAGATCAGTATTGACTGCCGATTGTAATGTTTGTGCAGCGGCGCTAGTTAAGTCACTTGCAGAAGTCGCACTGGCAGTAACGCTGGTCATAACGGCGCTACTGGTTGATGCGGCTAAAGTAGCAACATTGCTGCCACTATCTAACAGCGCGGTCTCGCCTAAACTCACTAAGGTTTCGGCATTTGCTGCCAATGGTGTTGCGAGTTCAGTGACTGCCAAGGTGGTTGCTTGGGCTTCTTCATCGACACTTAGCTCTTCAGCTGGCGCTGTTTCAGTTGCTTCTTCAGGTTCGCCGGCTGCTTCATCACTTTCTGGTTGTTCAGTCGTCACTTGCATATCAGCGTTGGCATTGGTTTCGCTGTTCATCTCAGCGGATGTCTCAGTTTCTGGCGTTGCGGCAGAGTTGGCAGCTACATTTGCGTTAGTTTGTTGATTGGCACTGGCTGAGCTGGCACTGTTGTTACCGGCTGCAGAGAACTGTTGTTGCAGTTGTAATTGGCTAGAGGTATTGGTTTCAGCAGTTACGGCAACTTGCGCTGCAGTTGAGAATACAGTGAAACAGGCTAAGGCGATTAATGTTGGCTTGAATAATGTTTTCATGATGTTTTCCTCGTAATGTCATCAGTGACACTGCGATAACGACTCAGCTGTTCGCTTTATTCCAACGACCAGTAAAAAAAATTAAAAAAAAGCACGCATGCTGGCGCATTAGTCAAGTTTTTGCAGGTGAATTCTATTTTTTACTGTTTAATATGAAGGGCTTATTGCTAGGTAATTTATTTTTGAGTCCATACAAAAATAAATAAAAAATTTGCACCAAGCATTAGTGACTGTTGCTTTTGGCTAGGTAGCCTAAGAAATTTTGGGCAAAAAAATGCCCGGTTTATAAAAACCGGGCTAAGACAAGGTAGACAGGTAAGGGTAGGTTAAACCCTTCAACAACTTTAACCGCTGCATTCGAATCTCGAACACGGGTTAACTATAGAATTTTGTAGCGATCGGTACAAACGATAAAAAAAAACCTGATAGATTAAATTTATTCAACTGTATTATGGGAACTTTTTAAGGTTAATAAAGCGGCAATAATAGCCAAAAATGCAGTAAATACGGGGTATTTGCGCAAAGAGTAGTCGATTAGGCTGGAAAATTATCGGGTGCGAAATAAAGAAAAATAGCCATTAACGCGACTTGGCACTCATTAATAAACTAGCAGGAGCAAGGAAGAAGGCGATTGGCTGTTAAGGCCTTGGCGCAAACGGCAGAGAAATCATCACTTAGTCATGGCGGGTAAAGAGAAGTCGGCGGTATGAAAGCTTTTTAAGATCCAATCAATCAGCAGTTTAATTTCCGGCCGGTCGGTATCATCATTATGTTGCACGAGGTAATAGCGATCGCGACTGACTAACTCTTGTTCAAATAATTTAACTAAAGAGCCGCCAGTAAACCATGCGTGGCTGATGGGCATTGGAATTAACGCAACGCCCAAACCCTGCTGCGCAGCACGTGCCACACTAAACATACTATCGAGTTGGATAATTTGTTTTGGCTGAAATTGATGATAACCGACACGTTCGGCCCATTGATGCCAAGCGGTTGGCCGTGCTTGATGCAAAATAAGCGGTGTTTTTTCTAATACCCGATAACCTTTGTTATGCAATTTTTGAAACAGTGCTGGGTTACAAGCGGGTAAGTAACTGATCGGGAATAAATCGTAAACGGAAGCGTCTTCAGGTTTTTTACCGGATAGCACCACAGAGACATCGGTATACTTAGTGTTTTCGCGTCGTGATTTAACGGTTTCTAACTTTAAGTTGATATTGGGGAATTGCTCTGACCATCCCCGCAAACGTGGCACAAACAGTTCACTGGCAAAGAATTCAGGCATGGAGATGCTCACTTCACGCACGCGTTCAACTTGGCTAAATTGGGTAATGGTTTGGCTTAACTGTTCCAGTAACGGTTTTATTTCAAGATAAAATTGCTTGCCCGTTTCGGTTAATTCTATGGCCCGCGTTTTCCGTTCAAATAAGCTTAAATTTAAATTGTCTTCAAGTTGTTTGATCTGATGGCTGACAGCAGAAGGCGTTAAGTACAGCTGTTTAGCCGTATCTTTGAAGCTTAAACATTCAGCTGCAACACAAAAACAACGTAGACCGCGAAGCGGTGTTTGCAAAGACATAAAAGACTTACCTGCAGTAAAGCATGGGATAAATTGGTTAGTTTAGGTGTTAAGTATGACAAAATTAATGCAAGAGCTGAACCACTAAATGCAATATCTTCGCATTCAGTGGTTTATTGGCAACAATAAGCTGACTTTAAGCACAAAATGCACGAAGTTGGTGCATTTTGTGCTTAATTTAGTCTAACAGCGGAAACTGACGAGACACTGCACTGCCGGTAAAATGAGCAACCCAGCCTTCGGTATTATTAAAAAAGCGGATAGCGGTAAAATCTGGGGCACTGCCCATATCAAACCAATGCGGAGTGTTGGCGGGTACGCTAATCAAATCATTTTGCTGACATAACACTTGATAGATTTCATCGCCTAAATGTAAGCAAAATAAGCCTTGGCCTCGCACAAAAAATCGTACTTCATCTTCCGTGTGGATGTGCTCATCCAAAAATTTTTGTCGCAATACCGCCTTGTCAGGATGGCTTGGATGCAAAGAAATGACATCGACAGTGCTGTAACCTTGCTGTTGTTGTAGTTTGGCAATATCTGAAGCATAAGCCAACATCACTTGTTCAGCGCTGCTGTTTTCATCAATAGGCGCATTGGCTTGCCACTGCGTAAATTGCACGCCTTGTTGTTGTAACTGTGCACTGATCTCATGGGCGTTGCTAGAAGAAAAGCGAGCTTGTTCCGGTTGATTAATGGCGAAAATACGCAAAACACTCATGCTTATTTATACCTCTATTTGATAAAAGTTTTCGGCAACGGGGTGATCGCTAGCAGCTTGTTGTTCGCGGATCAATTGGACCGTGGCCATGCCTGCTTGCCGGGCGGCATCTAATTCTGCGACGACATCGGATAAAAACAACACCTGCGCTGGCGGCAATTGCAGTTGTTTTAAAATAGCTTGATAACTGGCTAAGTCGCGTTTCGCCCCAATGCGCGTATCAAAATAGCCACTGAGTAAGGGCGTAAGATCACCCGCGTCAGAGTATTTAAACAAGAGTTGTTGGGCAGTAACAGAGCCTGAGCTATAAATGTACAATGGAATACCGCGCTGTTGCCACGCCTGCAATTGCGCTACGGCATCGGGATACAGATGGCCCGTAAAATGACCTTGCTGATAACCCTCTTGCCAAATCATGCCTTGAAGGCTTTTTAACGGCGTAATTTTTTGATCGGCATCTAACCAAGACAACAAAGCACTAATGCATTGTTCAACATCTGCTTCTGGTTGCTGTAACTGTTCGCGCACGGCGGTTAGTTCCGCCAAGACCGCCGGTTGCTGTTGATGCTGACGAACAAAAGCCGCTAAATGTAAGCGAGCATAAGGAAACAGCACCTCAGTGACAAAGCTAATGCGTGTTGTGGTGCCTTCGATGTCGGTAATAATGGCTGAATAAGTCACGGTTTTCCTGTTATTTTTAGACGTTCAAGCTCGCAGTTTATGAGAAATTCCCAGCCTTCTAAATGCCTTTTTGCTTCAGCTAAACTGTATCCCCACACGTAAAGGCCATGGCCTCTCACTAACAGCGCAAATGGCAAGGCTTTGCTTTTCCAGCGTTGCTGTACTTGTCGAGCTAAAGCCGGAATATCTTGAGTGTTGTCAAAAATCGCTAAAGTGAGCGTTTGCTCATGGCTCTGAATGCCGCTGATGGCTTTTTGCATTTCATAACCCCGAAATGGGTAGTTATCGGCACCGATCAAGCGAGAAAAAACGGTAGCATGCACGGAATGGGTATGCAAAACGGCTTTGATCTGAGGATCTAGTTGATAAAGCTGAGCATGCAGTGCGGTTTCTGCCGAGGGAGTACCGTATTGGCAATGCAGTTGATCGGCTTGCCAGCTCACCGGTAATAAATCTTGTGGGCTAAGTTCACCTTTGTCTTTACCTGATGCGGTAACCAACGCCATATTGTCAGTTTGACGGATCGAGAAATTGCCGCCGGTGGCGGGTACCCAGTGGCGGCTGGCGATCCAACGGCCTAAAGTGCATAGCGCAATAGCGTTTGGATTAAGTTGTTGCACCTGTGCGGTATTATTCATCAGAACCTTACCTTCATAACGGTTTGCCTCATCGCGGGAAATAATAAAGCCATACGTTTAAGTGTTTAAGCGTATAGATGTCTATACATGAAATAAGCCAAATGATAGCATTGAAGGTAGTTTTCGCAACTTTTTCTGCACTTATGTCGATAGTTTCCAAGTTACCTGCGGTAGGTACCACCATCTTTAGTCAGATGTCGCAATTAGCGGCAGAGCATCATGCCATTAACCTGTCGCAAGGTTTTCCGGATTTTGCAGCTAATCCGTTCTTGTTACAGCGCTTAGCTAAGCACAGTGCGGAGGGTTTAAATCAATATGCGCCGATGCCTGGTGTGCCGATGTTACGATCACAAATTGCGGCGTTAACCGCGCGTTGTTATCAGCGACAGGTCTGTGCCGATAGTGAGATCACGGTAACGTCAGGTGCAACGGAAGCCTTATTTGTGGCAATCCAAATGCTCGTGCAGCCTGGTGATGAGGTGCTGCTGTTTGATCCCGCCTACGACAGTTATGCTCCGGCAATCCAGTTAGCCGGTGGTACGCCCGTGCATGTTAGGCTGCAAGCACCTGATTATCAGGTTGACTGGTCACTAGTATCAGCGGTGATGACGCCTCGGACCCGATTAATTATCGTCAATAGCCCGCATAACCCCACCGGTATGGTGTTTAGCCAATCCGACTGGCTGGCTTTACAGCAGTTGGTGCTGACACATCAGCTATATTGCATCAGTGATGAAGTGTATGAGCACATGGTGTTTGATGCCGCACAACTGAGTGCGCATTGCTTCGCGGCATTAGCGGCGCGTACCGTGGTGGTATCCTCTTTTGGTAAAACCTTTCATGTTACCGGTTGGAAATTAGGCTATGCCATAGCTCCGCCTTCGCTCACCGCTGAGTTTAGAAAGATTCATCAATATGTCACCTTTGCCAGTTTTACGCCGGCGCAATATGCCATTGCGGATATGTTGCAACAGCAGCCCGAACAGGTTGCCGAGCTGGGGCAATTTTATCAGCAAAAACGCGATTTTTTTGCTGCGGCGCTAGCGACTAGCCGATTTACCTTGCTTCCCTGTGCCGGTACTTACTTTCAGTTGTTAGATTACCGTGCAATTGCTGCCGAAATGACCGATGTACAGTTTTGTCAGTGGCTCACCACTGAGCATAAAGTGGCAGCCATTCCGCTTTCTGTGTTTTATCAGCAAGGTTCAGCAGATCGGATTATTCGTTTATGTTTTGCTAAAGAGCAACATACTTTGGCGCAGGCTGCGGAGATCTTATGTCAACTTTAAAGGTCGCGGTGCTGCAAACCACGCTAGTGTGGCAAGATTGCCAAGCAAACCTGGCTCAGTTGACGGCGCAATTAGCTGATGTAGAGCAGGTAGACTTAATTGTGCTACCCGAAATGTTTAGTACTGGCTTTAGTATGGATAGCTCGCAAGTGGCAGAGCCTGAACCGGGTGAGGCCTTGTTGTGGTTAAAACAGCAAGCTGCGTTGTATCAGGCGGCCATCACTGGCTCAGTCGCTGTGCGCACGGCAGAAAATCATCGGGTAAATCGATTATATTTTGTGACGCCGGATGGCGCAGTGCAATTTTATGATAAGCGGCATTTATTCCGTATGGCAGGAGAGCATCATGCTTATCAGGCTGGGCAGCAGCGCGTTATTGTTAATTACCGTGGCTGGCGCATCTTGCTCCAAGTCTGTTATGACCTGCGTTTTCCAGTATTTAGCCGTAATAAAAATGACTATGATGCGATGATCTACGTGGCTAACTGGCCAGCACCGCGCAGTCGTGCCTGGTGGGTGTTATTGCAAGCGCGGGCGATTGAAAATCAAGCTTATGTGTTTGGCTGTAATCGGGTGGGTCAAGATGGTAATGGTATGCAGTATGCGGGTGACAGTTTAATTGTGGACTATCTGGGAAAGCCAATAGCAGAGCTTGCCGCAGACGAAGCCGGAGTGCTCTATGCCACAGCCGATCTTAAGGCATTACATGCCTTTCGTGAAAAATTTCCAGCCGCTTTAGATGCCGACCACTTTAACTTGGTTGAGCGTTAAAACGTGATCCGCCTTACTGCCTAGCAGGGATGAAGCAATTTTTCGCTGATACCGAAGCCCATTCGGTCAGCATTTTGGAGTAGGTTATGTCGCGTGCAGCGCCAACCGCAGTGATTTTTAGTGGTTTTTTTCTGTTAGGTAATTTGATCATTTTATGGGGTATTTTATTGCCTGATATGGCCAAAGACCTACAAATGTCGACCAGTATCAGTGGTCTTTTTTTTAGTTTGTTGTCGATGGGTGCCATTTTTGGGGCGGTGATGGGCGGCAAATATGCGCAGCGTTTTCACTTTTTAAGGTTGTTTGCCAGCTTGGCGTTGGTTGAAACCTTGTTACTGTTATTGTTCTCATTTATTACTCGCTGGCAGTTATTACTGCCGCTCATCGTGTTAGTGGGCATGACTTACGCGGTGATGTTTACTGTGGGCCACACCTTGATCGCGAGATTGTTTGCGAATAAACGCGCCGCGATGATGGGGCTGATGGATTTTATGTTTAGTTTAGGGACCTTGGCCGCGCCCTTATGGGTCGTGGTGTTATTTTGGGTGCTAGACGATTGGCGCTGGCCGCTGCGCTTTATTGCGTTGGGTTTACTGCTATTAGGGTTCTACAGCTTATATGTCGCCAAGGCGCAGCCACACATGGCCAGTAAGGCGGAGCACAAGGGCAGTAGTTTGTCTTATGCCAAAGTGCTGCGCCAGCCGCTATTTTTCTTAATGTTTTTAGTGATGATTGGCTACGGCGCAGCCGAGTGGGGCCAAGGTAATTGGTTTGTCAGTTACGCAGCAGACGGTATCGGTATAGAAACCGAGCAAGCGCGATTATTACTTGCTTGGTTTACCGGTGGTATGGTGCTTAGCCGCTTGGGCTTTGCTTTATTACTCCGTTGGTGCAGCCCAGCGCAATTGATGTTGCTGCTAGCCTCGCTCGCACTGAGCGGTGCTTTGTTATTAAAACTCAGTGTTGGTTTGCCACAACTTACCGCAGGTAATGTATTACTGGGCTTAGGCATCGGCGGTTTATTTCCACTGATGTTGGCAACCGCGATGGATATAGATAGTGAGAATGGCCCTGTGTTATCGGGTATTGCCAGCATTGGCACTTCTGTGGGTTTTCAATTTGCGGGTTTAGCCACTGGGGTGTGGGCGCAGCAAGCGGGTATTTTACAAGCTTACTGGTTAGTCCCTTTAGCCTGTGCGTGGTTGTTGCTGATGATTCTGTTGTTTTGCCGTCGTTTAACGCCATTAACCGCAAGCGCTTGACCGCAGCGAAAAACCCAGCAAAACTATATGCCCATTAGTCACTGAGTTTTAGCTGTGAAGACAATTAATTGGGCCGCGTTAGAAGCGGCCGCAAAAGACGCCGCTGCGCAGGCATACGCCCCTTATAGTCAATTCCCTGTAGGCGTAGCTGTGCTGGCCGAGAATGGCCACATCTTTGCTGGTTGTAATGTTGAAAATGCTTCTTATGGTGCAACCGTATGCGCAGAGCGCAATGCCATCGCCGCTGCCGTGTTGGCGGGGCATCGTAAATTATTGGCCGTGATGGTCTATACCCCTCAAGAAAAGCTGACACCGCCTTGCGGTATGTGTCGTCAGGTGATTGCAGAATTTTTCCAACCAGACAGTCCTATCGCTAGTTGTAACCATTTAGGTCAACAGCAACATTGGGAACTGCAATACTTATTACCCGATGCCTTTACCCCTAACTATTTAGCTGCTAGTAACAAGATATCAAAGGATTAAGCATGGCGATCCCACAGGAAATTATTAAAACAAAACGGAATGGCCAAGTGTTAACTGAGGCCGAGATTAAACAGTTCGTACAAGGTTTAACAGACGACAGCTTTAGCGATAGCCAAGCGGCTGCGCTGGCCATGGCCATTTATTTAAACGGTATGACGGTAGCCGAGACCGTATCCTTAACGTTAGCGATGCGCGATTCAGGTACGGTATTGAATTGGCATGGTCAGTTAAATGGCCCGGTAGTTGATAAACACAGCACGGGCGGTGTGGGTGATAAAGTCACGCTCATGTTAGCTCCGATGGTCGCAGCCTGTGGTGCCTATATGCCAAGTATTGCCGGCCGCGGGTTGGGCCATACGGGGGGCACAGTAGACAAACTGGAAGCGATCCCAGGCTATAGCTGTACGCAATCACTGAACCGTATTCGCCAACTGTTACCTGAGTTAGGTTGCGTTATTGTTGGTCAAAGTAGTGAGCTCGCCCCTGCAGATCGTCGTTTGTATGGCATTCGTGATGTGACGGCCACGGTAGAATCTATACCACTGATTACCGCGTCTATTTTGTCGAAAAAATTGTCTGAAGGCTTAGATGTGCTGGTGATGGACGTTAAAGTGGGCAATGGGGCCATTATGGCAACGGCGGATGATGCTGCTGCGCTGGCGAACAGTATTGTTAACACTGCAACCGGTGCAGGTGTTGCTACGCGCGCGTTAATTACTGACATGAATCAAATCTTAGGGGCTACTGCGGGTAATGCGTTAGAAGTGATGGAAACGCTGGATTATTTAACCGGTAAATACCGTGAGCCAAGATTACATCAATTAACCTTAGAACTCGGTGCGAATATGCTGGTTCTAGGCAAGGTGTATGCCGATAAAGCCGCTGCGGTAGCTGCGTTAGAGCACAGTTTGAGTTCGGGTAAAGCGGCAGAGATTTTTGCGAAGATGGTCAGTGCCATGGGTGGCCCCGCAGACTTGTTTGAAAAACCTGCGCAATATTTAGCGGCAGCACCAGTGAGTTTAGTGATCGAGTCACCTCAAGCAGGAGAACTGCACTATGCCAACACCGTTGGTTTAGGCATGGCCGTTGTAAGATTGGGTGGGGGGCGTTCGCATCCTGCACAGAAAATTGACCCTGCAGTTGGCTTTAGTCAGATTGTGAGTGCGGGAAATCAAGTCAGTATAGGGCAACCTTTAGCCACCGTGCATGCGGCAACCACGGCTGCAGCCGAGATGGCAAAAGCGGAGTTTTTAGCCGCGTGTCGTTTTGACCGTACCGCGGTAGCACCGTTAGTACATCAAGTGATTGGTTAACGCGAGTTGCGGTTTGCTGTTAAGATTTTTTAAGCGGTGTTTTTACGCGCGAAACGAGTAGTGCACTACGCGCTACCCGGTTCGTTTTGTTAAATGCGGCGTACAGTCATAAAAAAATCGGCTTGCGCCGGTTTTTTTATTAACAACTCAACTTAAGACTTTTGACGCTTCATCGCATCAAAGAATTCGTCGTTCGTTTTCGTCATTAACAATTTATCGATAAGGAATTCCATACAATCGGTTTCATCCATCGGATGTAAGATTTTGCGCAGGATCCACATTTTTTGCAGTTCTTCAGGTGACGCCAGTAATTCTTCACGGCGTGTACCTGAACGATTAAAGTCGATAGCAGGGAACACGCGGCGCTCAGCGATTTTCCGCGATAAGTGCAGTTCCATGTTACCGGTACCTTTAAATTCTTCGTAGATAACCTCGTCCATTTTAGAACCGGTATCTACTAAGGCTGTGGCGATAATGGTTAAGCTACCACCTTCTTCAACGTTACGTGCCGCACCAAAGAAACGCTTTGGTTTGTGCAAGGCGTTTGCATCCACACCACCGGTTAATACCTTGCCTGAGCTAGGGATCACGGTGTTGTAAGCGCGAGCTAAACGCGTAATCGAGTCAAGCAGGATGATCACGTCTTTCTTGTGTTCAACCAAGCGCTTGGCTTTTTCGATAACCATTTCAGCAACTTGTACGTGACGGCTAGCCGGTTCATCAAAGGTAGATGCAATCACTTCCCCTTTCACTAAACGCTGCATCTCGGTGACTTCTTCTGGGCGTTCGTCGATTAACAACACCATCAGCACACAATCAGGATGATTAGCGGCGATAGATTGGGCGATGTTTTGCAACAGAATGGTTTTACCGGCTTTTGGTGGCGCGACAATCAACCCGCGCTGGCCTTTACCGATAGGTGAGGCTAAGTCTAGCACACGTGCCGTGATATCTTCGCGGCTACCGTTACCCCGTTCCATGCGTAAACGTGAGTTCGCATGCAGCGGCGTTAAGTTTTCGAATAAGATTTTGTTACGCGCATGCTCAGGTTTGCCGAAGTTAACTTCGCTGACTTTTAGCAGGGCGAAGTAACGCTCACCTTCTTTAGGTGGCCGAATTAAACCGGAAATGCTGTCACCTGTACGCAAGTTAAAGCGGCGGATCTGGCTAGGCGAGACATAGATATCGTCTGGGCCAGCTAGGTACGAGCTGTCAGAGGAACGAAGGAAACCAAAGCCATCCTGTAAGATTTCTAAGCAACCATCACCGTAAATTTCTTCACCGTTTTTGGCATGGGATTTAAGGATGGCGAAGATGATATCTTGTTTGCGCAGACGAGCCATGTTTTCTTGGCCCATAGACTCAGCTAACTCAACCAGCTCGCTAATTGGCTTCAGTTTCAGTTCTGTTAAATGCATATTTGATGGGTTCTTGTTGGTGGAAACAGATTAAATGCTTATCAATTCGATAAATATGGGATAGAAGTTGGTTTATTCGACAGACAAGCGTGGTTCAGGGTATTTGCTACTGCACACAATAGCAGCTGCGATAACGTCCGTCCAGCGGACAATAGAAAAAAGGCGTACAAAAAATACGCCTTTTTAGTACATCGTTAGATGTTGCTGTCTAAAAACTGCTTTAATTGCGTTTTTGACAGAGCACCTACTTTAGTGGCGGCAACTTGACCATTCTTGAATAACAGCAAGGTTGGAATGCCACGAATACCAAATTTTGGTGGTGTGTTCGGGTTTTGGTCAATGTTGACCTTGGCCACTGCAACTTTACCCGCATATTCAGATGCGACATCATCCAGGATCGGCGCGATCATTTTACATGGGCCACACCATTCCGCCCAGAAATCAACCAGTACTGGCGTTTCTGCTTTTAATACATCAGCTTCAAAGCTGTCGTCAGAAACCTGTAAAATATGTTCGCTCATCTATTTCTCCGTTCATGCTGTGCAGTTACACTGCAAAAAATATATTATCAATTTAATCGCGGCTGTTTCTTATTGCAAGCGTAACAGTTATGCTAGGTAGATATGAATAAAACACACTTAACATCGCATAAATTCGCCGATTTCGGATTGGCACCACAGGTTCTTGACGCTCTTGCAGCGCAAGGTTATGACTATTGTACGCCAATTCAGGCACAATGTTTACCCCTAGCGCTTGCTGGGAAAGACATTGCAGGTCAAGCACAGACGGGAACGGGTAAAACACTCGCTTTCCTTACTGCGACCTTCCATCATCTGCTTACGCATGAACCCAAGGGTTCAGGTCAACCTCGCGCCATCATAATGGCTCCTACGCGAGAGTTGGCGGTTCAGATCCATAATGATGCCGTTATGCTAGCGCAAAAATCGAATCTGCGCCTTGGCTTGATTTATGGGGGCGAGGGTTACGATTCTCAACGGCAACTGCTGGAACAAGGCGTAGATATTTTGATCGGCACCACCGGTCGCTTAATTGATTATTTAAAACAAGGCTTATTTGAGCTGTCACAAATTCAAGTGGTGGTGTTAGATGAAGCCGATCGCATGTTCGATTTGGGCTTTATCAAAGACATCCGCTTTATGTTTAATCGTATGCCGCCAGTCACTGAGCGGTTAAGTTTACTTTTTTCTGCTACTTTGTCTTACAAGGTACAAGAACTGGCCTTTGAAAAAATGAATCAGCCAGTGCATATCCATATCGCACCAGAAGAAATGACCGGCAGCCGGATCAGTGAAGAGCTGTTTTATCCAGCACATGAACACAAAATGGCCTTGTTGCTGACGTTATTAGAAGAAGAATGGCCAGATAAAGCCATTGTTTTTGCGAATACTAAGCACGCCTGTGAAGACGTGTATCATTGGTTAGATGCTGATGGTCACCGCGTCGGTTTACTGACTGGCGATGTTATTCAGAAGAAACGTTTAAAAATTCTCGACGATTTTACTACCGGTAAGTTAGATATTTTAGTTGCCACCGATGTGGCTGCGCGTGGTTTGCATATTCCGATGGTAAGTCATGTATTTAACTATGACTTACCCGATGATTGCGAAGATTATGTGCATCGTATTGGTCGTACTGGCCGTGCGGGTGAAAGTGGTAAAGCGATCAGTTTTGCTTGTGAGCGTTATGCCCTGAATTTAACCGCGATCGAAGAGTATATTCGGCATCCGGTACCTGTTACCCAGTATGATGCTGACGCCTTGTTAACTGATGTTACACCACCGAAGCCACGTGTTAGACGCCGTCCAGCACAAGCACGAAGTGGTGCAGGTAACCGCGGTAATAGTGGACGCCCGAGTAATGGCACAAGATCTCCTCGCAGCCGCCCTAGATAATCACTCCCTCGACAGCGATCACGCTGCCTCGATACGCTCACCGCATAGTGATATTTATGCGGTGATTGATCTCGGCTCCAACAGCTTTCATATGTTGATGGTCAAGGTGGTTGGCGGTTCTGTGCAAGTTATTGGCCGGGTTAAACGCAAAGTACGTTTGGCTGCGGGTTTAAATGACAACTTAGTCCTCAGCCACAAAGCCATGAAACGTGGTTGGGAGTGTTTGGCGTTATTTGCAGAGCGCTTGCAAGATATTCCTGCTGAAAATATTCGCATTGTCGGCACTGCCACCTTACGCTTAGCCCAAAACGTCAAAGTGTTCTTGCAAGAAGCAGAAGCGATCCTTGGCCAACAGGTGCAAGTGATTAGCGGTGAAGACGAAGCGCGCATTATTTACTTAGGTGTTGCACATACCTCCAATAGCGACAGCAACCGTTTGGTGATCGATATTGGCGGTGCCAGTACCGAGGTCGTCATTGGCCAGGGTTTTACACCGACCTTATTATCTAGCCTGAATATGGGCTGCGTAACCTACCTTGAGCGTTATTTTACAGACCAACAATTAAGCGAAGATAATTTCTCGGCGGCGATTCAAGCGGCTGAAACGGAGATCGTTAAAATCCGTGATTCTTTTCTTAATGAAGGTTGGCAGATTGCGGTGGGGGCGTCAGGCACCGTGCAAGCCATGCAAGAAATCTTGGTGGCACAGGGCAAAGACGAAGTGATTACACTGCGCCGTTTAGAAGATATTATGCAGCAAGCCATGGCGTGTGGTCCGGTTGAGCAATTAAGTATCTTAGGTTTAGCGCAAGAACGTAAACAAGTGTTTGCTTCTGGTTTAGCGATTTTGATTGCGCTGTTTCGGCAGCTACAAATCAGTGGCATGACCTTATCCGGTGGCGCTTTACGCGAAGGCGTGCTGTATAGCATGTTGCCGGGCCTGCAAGACAGTAACGTGCGTAATCGTACGGTAAACAGCTTGATGGTGCGTTACTTTATTGACCAGCAACATGCCGAGCGGGTTGCCGAGATGGCGACGGAGTTGGCTGGGCAATTACAAAGCCGTTGGGATCTGCAAAAGTTTGAAGGGCACAGCATGCTTCGTTCTGGTGCCTTATTGCATGAGCTGGGCTTACTGATTGAATACAAAAATCATCATCATCATGGTGCTTATATTATCAATCATTCTGACTTGCCCGGGTTTACCCGTGCGCAACAGCAGCTAGTGATGGCTTTGGTGTATAACCATCGTGCTGATATCGCACGGGAAGTGATCGCCAGACAAACCATGACCTCGGTGTTATTAACCGTGCGTTTAACGCGGATCTTACGTTTAGCGGTGATTATGTCGATGCGGCGTCGGCTAGAGGCTTTACCGCAGGTAACGATTAGCGCTAAGGCAGAAACCCTGACCTTAACGATGCCAGCGGGTTGGCTAGAGCAGCATCCGTTAATGCGTGCCGAGTTAGAACAAGAAGTGCAATATCAGCAACAAGCGGGTTGGGAATTAATTATCAATTAAGTCTGCTTGCCGCCATTGCTAAAAGCAGGGCAGCAAGCAACCTCTTGTCGCTTAACCGTTTTGTTTTAACCAGATCGCGACCTTCTTCGCAAAATACGTCAAAATGCCATCTGCGCCTGCCCGTTTAAAGGCTAATAACGACTCCATAACCACCGGTTGCTCTGCTAGCCAGCCATTTTGAATAGCGGCCATGTGCATGGCGTATTCACCACTAACCTGGTAGGCAAAAGTCGGCACGCCAAACTCGTCTTTCACGCGACGGACAATATCCAGATAAGGCATACCTGGCTTTACCATGACCATATCCGCGCCTTCTTCTAGATCCATGGCCACTTCGTGCAGGGCTTCATTGCTGTTTGCCGGATCCATCTGGTAATTCTTTTTATTACCACCTTTTAGGTTGCCAGCTGAGCCAACTGCATCGCGGAACGGGCCATAATAGCTGGAGGCATATTTAGCAGAGTAAGCCATGATACGGGTATTCACATAACCGGCTTCTTCTAATGCTTCGCGGATCGCCCCAATTCGACCATCCATCATATCAGAGGGCGCCACCACATCGGCACCGGCTGCGGCATGCGACAATGCCTGTTTTACCAATGCTGCGGTGGTAATGTCGTTTTGCACATAACCCTTTTCATCAATAATGCCGTCTTGGCCATGCGTGGTAAAAGGATCTAATGCCACATCGGTAATGATGCCCAATTCGGGTGTATGTTCCTTTAATAACTGAACTGCGCGCTGCGCTAAACCATCGGGGTTCCACGCCTCTTCAGCGGTTAATGATTTATTGGCGGCTGGGGTGACTGGAAACAACGCGATAGCAGGGATCCCCAGTGCCACTAATGCTTTGGCTTCCTCAAGTAACAAATCCAGTGTTAGCCGCTCTATACCCGGCATTGAGGCAATGGCTTCGCGTTTATTAACACCGTCGATAATGAACATCGGATAAATCAGGTCGTTCACTGTTAGCTGATTTTCTGCCATTAAACGTCGGCTAAAATCATGCTCACGCATGCGGCGTAAACGGCTAGCAGGAAAAAAACGGTTAGTGTGCATCAATAAGATCCTCAACGGGTAATTGCAATAAACGACAGCTATTTTGGTAACTCTGCTCGGCCACTTGCGCTAAGCTTTGCCCCGTTAAACGCGCAACTTCGGCGCCAATAGCAGGCAATAAAGCGGGCGTATTATGCCGAGGGCGCGGCCTGATCGTTCGGGGGGTTAAATAGGGTGCGTCGGTTTCTAAGATTAAACGATCGGCCGGTAAATATTGAATAGCTTGCTGTAAGGCTTGGCCTCGGCGCTCGTCACATAACCAACCGGTAATACCAATATAAAGCCCAAGCTCAAGGTAGGCTTTCAGTTGGGTAGTATCGCCCGTAAAACAATGGGCAATGCCACCGTGAAGCGGGGGTTGTTCTTTTAGCATGGCTATTTGCGTAGCAAAGGCATCACGTTCGTGCAGATACACGGGTAATTGATACTGCTTAGATAGCGTGAGTTGTTCGGCAAAGACGTGTTGTTGTTGGTCGCGTGGTGAAAAATCGCGATTAAAGTCTAAGCCACATTCGCCTATCGCCAATACATGGCTTGCTTGCAGCTGCAGAGCAAGTTGTTGCAGCCAGTCTGCTCCGACGTTGGCCGCTTGATGCGGGTGCACGCCAGCAGTACTGTAACAACCGGTATATTGCTGGCAAAAACTGAGATTTTTCTGGCTTTCTGCTAAGTCGCTACTGATTAATAAACAATCAGTGACACCTGCGGCATTTGCTGCAGCAATAATGGCGCTTTCTTGGGCCGCGAATTGGGCACTAAAAAGATTTAGCCCACAGTCAAACCAGCGCATGATTAGTCAATGCGTCTTACTTTAAGCGTACGGTTGTTTTTATCATTGGCTAGATAAAACGATCCGACCGCGCCACGCTTAATGTGATGTACCTCACCTACACTGATGGGATAAAAACCAGAATTAGTTTGACGCCACACTTGGTCATTCTCAAATTCCACAATGACCTCTTTGCGTAAGCTATAGCTGACTTTCCGCACGATAGAGGTGATTTGCTCAATATTATCCACGGCTTGCTTGCGTTCGTGACCAAATTGGCTTTCTATCGTTTTCAGATCAACTTCGGCTGCAACCTCCGGCTTAGTTTGCACGACTTCTGCAGGTGCAAGTGTCGGTGCTGAAGTACTTAACGTATTGGTCGATGTATTAATGGCATCATAACAGGCCAAGCGTTGCGCTGTTTGCGTTAGCGTGCGGCACTGTTCAAGTGCATTCGCAAGGGGGCTTTGTGCCATGCTGATCGGGCTGAAACACAGCAGTAAGCTGCTAGTTGTTAACAAGCGTTTGATCATGGTTGTTGCTCCTCAGTGTTGTCTGCTGCACTGTTATCGGGTTTAGGCTCATAAAAGCGGCTTAGCCACAGACCCACTTCAAATAGCATCCACATTGGAATAGCCAATAACGTTTGTGATAATACATCTGGTGGGGTTAATAGCATGCCGAGAATAAAGGCTCCGACAATAATATAAGGCCGTTTTTCTGCCAAGGTGGCACGGCTAACGCTACCACTCCATACCAGTAATAGAATGGCGATAGGAATTTCAAAGGACAAACCAAAAGCAAAAAACAGCTTCAGTACAAAGTCGAGGTAACTGGTAATGTCAGTGGCAATGGTTACACCTTCTGGCGCGACGCTAGTGAAAAAGGCAAAAACCAAGGGGAAAACAATAAAATAAGCGAAGGCGATGCCACCGTAAAATAACAGGGTGCTGCTGGCCACTAACGGCGCTATTAAACGTTTTTCCCGACTGTACAGTGCAGGGGCAATAAATTGCCAAACTTGCAATAAAATATAGGGGATGGCTAAACAAATAGAGACAATAAAGGTGAGCTTAAACGGCGCAAAAAACGGTGCGGCCACGTCGGTGGCAATCATACTGGTGCCTTCTGGTAGCACTGCCAATAAGGGCTCGGCTAGCAAAGCATAGATATCGCGTGCAAAATAGGCGAGACAAGCAAACACCACCAGCACCACAATGACTGAACGCAGTAGTCTGTTTCGTAATTCGAGTAAATGTCCTAGCAGGCTATTAGGATCCGGTTTTGTTTTCATCTTTTACGGCAGTCTCACTAACGGTGGGGGTGAGGTCTTTACTGAGCTTCTGTTGCAGCGGGTCAAGGTTTACCTGACCATTAGCAGGGCGCACCGAGTTTGCGGCTTCAGTTAATTCTTTAATCGCCGCTTGTTCATCAGCGGTCAGATTCAGCATGTCTTTGGCTTCAGCATCTTTAAGCTTTTGATGTAACTCATGTATCCGTAGATTATCACTGAGCTCGGCTTGCATTTGCTGACCAAATTGTTTCACGCTACGCACCGTTTTCATGGTACTGCGAATAGCGCCAGGTAAGCGTTCCGGTCCGAGCACCAGCAGTGCTACTACCGCGATCACTAAAATTTCCCAGAAGCCCATACTTAACGCTTATCTTTCTCAGCGTTGGCTGAGTGAGTGTGAGTGGTATCTGTGGCTTGATCCGCTTTGCCAGTTAATTGTTCTGGCTTGTGCGGCGTGTCTTCGTGTTCTTCATCCGCTTTTTCATCTTTGACGGAGCTACGAAACCCTTTAATCGCAGAGCCCAAATCGGTGCCGATGCCACGTAAACGTTTAGTGCCGAAAATCAACACAACGATGGCTAAAATAATTAATAATTGCCAAATGCTAACACCACCAATACCCATTTTAACTCCTCATCGATACTACGAACATGTTGCGCTGGACTACACTGCCTATTAGGCCAGTAGTGTTTTAATCGTAAAAAATGCGGCAATAACACCCAGTATGGCGGTAAGCCATGGCGAGCCTTGATTGAACGTTATACTAGCACTAATCACGCTGGCTGCAGCAAGAATAGCGTTAATTATTTGCCGTTTGCTTTGTTGTTGCTGCAGTTGCAGTTGTTGTAGTTGCAATAACAAAGCTTGCTGCTGTTGTGGGCCTTGCTGCAAATAGCGATGAAATAATTCCGGCATTTGCGGCATCTTTTCAGCCCAAAACGGCAGGTTCTCTTTTACTTGGCGCCAAATAGCCGGTAAACCGACTTGTTGTTTTACCCAATTTTCTAAAAAGGGTTTCGCTGTTTTCCACAGATCCAGTTGCGGATATAGCTGGCGACCTAGCCCTTCGATATAAAGCAAGGTTTTTTGTAAAAGTACCAGTTGCGGCTGCACCTGCATTTCAAAGCGTCGCGCGGTGTTAAATAAATTGAGCAGGACTTGGCCAAAGGAAATTTCGGCCAAAGGTTTTTGAAAGATCGGTTCACACACGGTACGGATCGCGCTTTCAAACTCTTCTACTTTGGTATGAGCCGGTACCCAGCCCGAATCCAGATGGAGCTGTGCCACTTTGCGATAATCACGGTTAAAAAAGGCAACAAAGTTTTCAGCTAAATAGCGTTTATCTTCAGCATTTAAGGTGCCGACGATGCCACAGTCGATGCCGATGTACAGTGGGTTCTCGGGATGCTCACGCGAGACAAAAATATTACCCGGATGCATATCGGCATGAAAAAAACTGTCGCGAAACACCTGCGTAAAAAACACTTCTACACCGCGTTTGGCCAGCAATTCCATGTCGGTGCCTTGTGCTTGCAGCGCCGGAATATCCGATACTGGAATACCGTAAATACGCTCCATCACCATGACATTGTTGCGACAGTGATCAGCGTAAACCAAAGGAATATACAGCGAATCTGAGCCTTCGAAATTACGTTTTAATTGAATGGCGTTGGCGGCTTCACGTTGTAAATCTAATTCATCTAAAATGGTTTTGCGGTATTCCGCGACGACTTCGCGTGGTCGCAGACGTTTGCCGTCAGGTAAAAACCGTGCTGCAATTTGCGCCAAGCTATCCATCAGCGCTAAATCAGCCAAAATTTGTTTACGAATACCGGGGCGGATCACTTTGATTACGACGTCTGCGACACGGCCATCGTCTTGGCGCAATTGCGCGGTATGCACTTGGGCAATCGAGGCTGAGGCTAAAGGTGTCACGTCAAAATCGGCAAATAAATCACTGATGTGCTTTAACCCCAGTGCTTGCTCTATCAGTCGTTGTGCTTCCTCTCCAGGAAAGGGCGCCACTTTATCCTGCAAAATACTTAATTCATCCACCAAGGCGGCGGGAAGCAGGTCACGGCGAGTTGAGAGCATTTGGCCAAATTTAATCCACACCGGCCCTAAACTTTGCAAGGCTAAACGCAATCTGGCGCCCACGGCGTGTTCTGGATAACGATTACGTAACCAAAAGGCACAACGACGGAATAAACGCGCGTACCAAGGTTGCCAGTGTTTTGGCAGTAGTTCGTCCAGACCGTATTGCAGCAGGGTTTTTTGGATCTGGTAAAAACGACTTATCCGCACCTAAAGCTCCTGATATTGTTTTAACTGGCGACGTAACATTTCTAATCGTGCCTGTAGCTCGCTAAGATCTTGGGTAAATTGATCCGCTTCTAAACGGGTTGGACTGAGCCGCAATTCATCTTGAACCAACTCCAGTTGCAATTGGCTGAGTAATTTTGCTTTTTCTTGCAAATAGGCTTGTAACTGACTCAGGGTACGACTGATTTTATGTGCTGCGGCATCACCGATATAGCCCGATAAAGCGTGCTGCCAATCGGGATTTAATTGCTGTAAAAAATAAGAAAATTGCTGGGCAACTTGTAAATCACCATCAATGTCGAGTGCATCACTTTTAATCAATTTAGTGAGCTGGCTGGGATCACGCAGCTGGCGTAAGGTCGCTAAATCTGTGGTGATTTTGCAATCAGTGGCTTCGTTATGCATATTAATCAGTAACGAGTCATTACTGGCGCTGATCACTAAGGTTAAGTTTAAATCGCGCAAACAAAAAGACAGCTGCTTGCCTTGCAGACGCTGCAAAGCAGGCTGACAGGCAGGATCCATCGCAATTAACTTGCGGCTGAGTTTTTCAGCAATGGCACAAAGTAATTGCGGTAGTAAGGGTAACATTAGAATTTATATCCGCGGTGTAACGCCACAATACCGCCGGTTAAGTTTTCGTAGGTGACTTCGGCAAAGCCCGCAGCGCTCATCATGGCTTTTAAGGTTTCTTGGTCAGGGTGCATACGGATAGATTCTGCCAGATACTGATAGCTTTCTTTATCATTCGCAATTAATTGCCCCATAAAGGGCAATAGGCGGAACGAATATAAGTCGTAGGCCTTGCTTAACCATTCATGGCTAGGCTTAGAGAACTCAAGTACCAATAAGCGACCCCCCGGCTTTAATACGCGAAAGATGGAACCTAAGGCGGCGTCTTTGTCGGTGACGTTGCGTAAACCGAAGCCGATAGAAACGATATCAAAGCTATTATCGGCAAAGGGCAGGGCTTCTGCATTCGCTTGCACATATTCAATATTATTGACCAAGCCTAAATCACGTAACTTATCACGGCCGACATTGAGCATCGATTCATTGATATCGGCTAACACTACCTTGCCAGTGGCACCGACGCGTTTTGAGAATAGTGCGGTGATGTCACCTGTTCCTCCGGCTAAATCAAGCACCTGCTGGCCAGGGCGGACACCACTACAATCAATGGTAAAGCGTTTCCACAACCGATGAATGCCCAGTGACATGACATCATTCATAATATCGTATTTGGCAGCTACCGAATGAAACACATCCGCAACCATGGCAACCTTTTGTTCTGCCGGTACCGATTTAAAGCCAAAATGTGTCGTGTTGTTGTTGGAATCGCTCATAACAGTGCCTGATTTAAATACTAGACTGTTAGTGTAAAAGATTACTGCAGCTGAGCCAACAGGCGTAACTGCAGAACAGGGGAAAATTCGGTAGTCAAGCCAACGGCTGCCGTAAACGGCAACTTAGGCAAATGCTAGCATGCTTTCACTGGCAACTTGATTACGCCCACGCTGTTTAGCAAGCAGCATGATGCTGTCAGTACGTGCTAAGAACTGATACCAGTTTTCTGATGATTGATACAGGGCTACACCAAGAGAAATGGTGATTTTAGGTAAACTCTTTTTGTCTTTTGCAGAAATAAAGCGAAGTTTTTCTACGCCTTTACGCACTTGTTCGGCAATTTCATTGGCAGTGCGTAAATCAACATCGGGTAGTAATAATAAGAACTGTTCGCCCCCAGCCCGAACGGGTAGGCCGCTTTCTTGCACATAACTGCGCACTTTAGTTGCCACTTTTGACAAGATTATGTCGCCAATAAGATGGCCATAATCCTGATTAAAGCGGCTGAAATGGTCTAAATCGACCGCTATGGCGGCAATTTGTCGATCGGGTTGCTCACTCAGCCATAAATCAACTTGGCTTTGCATGGCTACGCGGTTATACAAGCCGGTTAGCGGGTCTTGTAAACGCTGTTGCTTGATTTGCTCAAGTTCATTGCGCAGTTGGTGGCTTTGTTGATTGGCACTTACCAGCTGTTGATTTAGCTGTTGCTGTTGTTTGCGGTAAGTCAGGGTAACTTGTTTTAACTCTGCTAATGCCGGGGGCATTGGCATAGCATCTTGTTCAAGTTTAAACACGGTATGATCAAGCTGATCAATAAAGTCTTCCGTGGCTTCGGCGGCTAAGTCGGTATAACCAGACAGGCGCGTGACCATACCAGAAACATCTTGCAGTAACTGCTCTTGTTGTTGTTGTTGTTCGGGCAGCAAATGACGGTTGTATAACTCCGCCATAATAAAATCATCGAAGCGGGCTTTAGCAGCCAATTTTTCTTCAATTGCTTGGCACAACGCGTTGTTGTTACCACTGATATACTCATACCCAACCGTGTAGTTTGTCGGATGAGCCGCCAACTGGTTATGTTTCAGAAAAGCAACGACTTGAGCGGCTTTATCCGTGGCTTGCTGCATCGTATCTTTATACTTCATAGCACGACTTAGAGCTCCGTTAACGGTAAGCTGTTAATTAACAAAACCATAGTACGTGATATAACGTCAGTGGCAACAGGTTTTACGGATAATTTGTTATATTCAGTGAATTAATCCCAAAGTTGTTACGGAATTTAAAATTTAATTACTTAATTCTCACGATAAACAGCGGTAATGCTGCGTTTCGTTGGGCTGTTATCTGGGAATAAAGCCGCTACAATCAAAAATGAGCGATTAAAACAGGGTGTGTTTATGCTAATGACAATAAAAAGAGTGGCAGGCGTATTAACCGCATTAGCCTTGCTGAGTGGTTGCGCTTCTAAAGTGCCCGCACCAGCAGAATTAAGCTTCAAAGAGGTGGCAAATACCATTTGGTTGGCGGAAAGGGCCCTACAAACTGCAGCACCAGGGCAGTTAATGGATATGTCTGCTGAGGCCATGCGCTTGCGGCAAAATCAACGTTTAGCTTTACAGCAGCGTTTATTGGCCATTGACAGCTCGCAGTTGACTGAACAAGAGCAAATTGATCATGCTATTTTGGCTTATCGTTTAGCTGACGAAATAGATCAGTATCGTTTTAATGCGCATTTGATGCCGCTGACATCTGAATCCGGTTTTCATACAGCTTTAGCGTTTAGCTTACAGCGTACCGCCATTAAAGACAGTAACGATATCGAGCAGTATTTACAAAAGCTGGCAGCGGTACCCCAGTATATGTCGCAGCAAATGAGTTGGATGCGTCAAGGTTTAAGCCAGGGTATTACTCAACCTAAGGCCGTGCTGGCGGGATACGAGCAAAGTATTAGCTCTTATATTGTGACAAATATAGAACAAAGCGTATTTTTTCAGCCTTTATTGCAAAAGCCGGCGGCTGTAAGCGATATGCAATGGCAGCAGTATCAACAACAAGCCAAAAATGTGATCAGATCAGAAGTGAACACGGCTTATCAAGCGTTTTATCAGTTTATGGTTGATGAGTATCTGCCGGGCGCGCGGGATGATATTGCCGCCAGCAGCTTGCCCGATGGTAAGGCGTTTTATCAAAATCGTTTAGAGCATTACACAACGTTAAAATTAACACCTGAACAGGTGCATGCTACCGGTGTGGCCGAAGTTAAACGTATTCGAGCTGAAATGCAGCAAGTGATTAATAGTTTGGGATTTGTCGGTAGTTTTGCTGACTTTGTTCAGTTTTTACGTACCGATCCACAATTTTATCCACAATCAGCAGACGAACTGCTGCGTTACGCCGCGTACTTATCGAAACGCGCCGATGCGCAATTACCGCGTTTTTTTAAGCTATTGCCACGGACACCTTATGGTGTGGTAGAAGTACCTGCTGAAATTGCGCCTAAATACACAACCGGTCGTTATTCGGGAGCAACACGTGATGATCAAGCGGGTTTTTACTGGGTAAATACCTATGCATTAAACCGGCGGCCATTATATGAAATGGAAGCGTTAACGCTACACGAAGCAGTGCCGGGCCATCATTTACAAATTTCCTTGGCCAGAGAGCAAGCAACACTGGCTGATTATCGTCGTTCATTTTACACCTCTGCTTTTGGTGAAGGCTGGGGTTTATATGCGGAGTACTTAGGTATTGAAATGGGTTTTTATCAGGATCCCTACAGTAACTTTGGCCGCTTAACCTATGAAATGTGGCGCGCCGCCAGATTAGTTGTGGACACCGGTATGCACAGTTTAGGGTGGAGTCGGCAACAGGCTATCGATTTCTTAGCGCAAAATACCGCACTGTCGTTACATAATGTGCAAACCGAGATTGACCGTTACATCAGTTGGCCAGCGCAAGCACTGTCTTATAAATTAGGCGAGCTAACCATTAAACGTTTACGCCAAGAGGCCGAGCAGAAACTGGCTGAGCGTTTTGATATTCGTGAGTTTCATCAGGTGGTATTAGGTAATGGCAGTGTGCCATTAGCGGTGTTAGAGCAACAAGTTCAGCGGTATATTGCCCAACAGCTAACTACAGAGTAGATAAATCCATCTAAATAAGCATGCCGGCAATTGCCGGCATGCTTATGTTAAACCTGAAGCGAAGCTGTGATAAGCAGCTAGCAAATAAACAAGTCTAATGACGTAAGACAATGTTGGGTGCGGTATCTATTTCACCATCATGATCAATGGCGGCCAACTTGCCTTCAAAATCAAGCACCGCTATTTTTCCAAATGCCATATTCCTGACAAACTGTAATTGGTAACCATAGCGTTGCAGTTCAGAAACAGCAAATTTCTGAGCTAGGCTAAGTTGTTGCCAAAAATAATCAATGTCCCTATTAATCCGGCGCCTTTCTTGTGACTGAGTTGCAAACATGCTGGGCTCCAAGATGGTTAAGATCGATTAGTCTGCGCTGCATTACTGTAAATCAAGTAATGCTTGCCATTGTTCTTTAGTTAACGGCATGACAGATAAACGATTGCCTCGTTGGGTTAACGAGTGATTCTGCATCATAACTGAGCTTTTGATTTTGTCCAACCTGACCACTTGCGAGAATCGTGTCAAATATCGCAGATCCACGGCGATCCATCGCGGTTGCTCAGCTGTTGCTGTTTTATCATAGTAGGGGCTGTCTGTTTGAAACTGACTGGGATCAGCGTAAGCCGCCCGGACCACTTCTACTATTCCTGCTAATCCTATAACGCGGCAACTGGAATGATAGATCAGCACTTGGTCGCCCACTTTTACGGCATCTCGTAAAAAATTACGTGCCTGATAATTGCGCACACCCTCCCAAACAATAGCTTGTTCTGGCGCATTCGCAAAGTCGTCAATGCTACATTCGGCCGGTTCTGTTTTAAATATCCAATAGTTCATTTTGCCAGTCTCCATGAATTACGGCAGAATAACAGGACTTATTATCACGGAACAGGCCAGAATATGAGTCAGGTATTAGCAAATCTATTGTCTTTACTGAAGCTAGAAAGCATTGAGTTAGGGTTGTATCGTGGCCAAAGTCAAGATTTAGGCTTCAAAGCGGTGTTCGGCGGGCAAGTGATGGGGCAGGCGTTATCTGCGGCGAAAGAAACTCTACCCGAAGAGCGCAAAATTCATTCGTTTCACTCTTATTTTTTAAGACCCGGTGATGCCAGCAAGCCGATTGTTTATGAAGTAGAAAACATCCGCGATGGTAAGAGTTTTAGCACCAGACGGATCAGCGCTATTCAATTTGGCAAACCCATTTTTTATATGACCGCATCGTTTCAAACCGGTGAAGTGGGGTTTGAGCATCAAATTGCCATGCCCGAAGTCCCGGCACCTGAAGAGTTAGTATCTGATTTAGATTTTTATCAGCAGCATGCGGCACAAATTCCAGAGAAGTTACGCAGTAAATTTATCTGCGAAAAACCGATTGAAATGCGACCTGTCGATTTTCAAAACCCTTTTTCGCCACAAGTGAGTGCCGCTAAGCGTTTTGTTTGGTTTAAAGCCAATGGCAATATGCCGGATGATTTACGCGTACATAAGTATCTCTTAGCCTATGCCTCTGACTTTAATTTTTTACCCACGGCACTGCAACCGCATGGTCGCTCATTCTTAGCGCCGAATATGCAAGTGGCCACCATAGATCATGCCATGTGGTTTCACCATGATTTCCGCTTTGATGACTGGTTGCTATATGCGGTAGATAGCCCTGCGGCATCAGGCGGCCGTGGTTTGGTGCACGGCCATTTCTTTACCCGCGAGGGTCGCCTTGTAGCAACCACCATTCAACAGGGCGTTATTCGCGAGTATGCCAGTGCCGATTAAGCCCGACTTTCCTTCGGCATAATGCTATTAATACTTTGCAGTACGTCACTGCGTAGCAGCACATTTACGGTTTGAGATAAGGTGCTAAGCTCTGCCGTGGCACATACTCGGTTGTCTTGATCCAACCGAGTATAGCCTGCCTGTTTTAGTGCCTGACTTAACGTGGCGAATAAATTTTTATCGTAGTATTCGGGTGCATTAATACCGTGCAGTGTTAATAAGCGTTGCGCCAACTGATGGCTTTGCTGTTCTAAATCTGCACGATCTAATGGGCCATGCGCGCGCAATAAATTAAAGACCACGGCATAACGTTGTAAAGTATGCTCGGCATTATGTGCGAGCAGCTCCAGCATCACATATTCGCGATTGTGTTGAGAGGGAGCACGATACTGCTCGTCATCTAACTTTACTAAACCCTGATGCGTAAGTTGTTGCAAGATGGTTTTTACGTAGTTGCCTACCGAGGGCACATACAAAAATAATTCCTGGCGCAGCAAACTATACAATTGTTCGGCAATACGAATTAGCTGGCTTTGGCTGGTTTGTTGTTGATGTAAAACGGCTGAGGCTAAGATGGCTGGGATAATAAATAAATGCAGAATATTATTACGATAATAGCTCATTAATACGGTATTCGCCGGCGTTAAGCTGATGACATCACCGAAACTATCCCGACTAACTTGGATTTTTTTCATCTGCAGGGCATGATCAATCATGTCTGCGGCAGACATATGCGGCAGTGTCACCAAGCTATGATAGGGCGCACCTTGCTGGAGTTGCAGGTAGCAGTCAAGTTGCTGGATCAGTTCTTGCCGACTAATAGCTTGTTTATCGCTGGCTAATAGCGCCAGTGACAGCAAATTAATGCTATTCAGTGCCGCGGCCTGATTGATATGTCGCATAATTTGCTCAGACAATTTAGCCACCAGCGGGTTCAGCCACTGCGGTTTAGGCGCTTCAAGAGCATTAATCTCGCTTTTCCAATCCGGTATTTGCTGCGTTAAATAGTGATTGAGTGAAATGGGTTCGCCAAAATTAACATAGCCAAAGCCATAATCGCGTAAATTACGGATCGCCTTAAGTACACCACCAACCGATTCCTTTTTCTTGCCAGAGCCCTGCAATTCACTGAGGTAAGTGTTTACTTCCATGACATGCTCATAACCCAGATAAACCGGCACTAAAGTAACGGGGCGATCAATGCCACGCAGCATTGATTGTACGGTCATCGCCAGCATGCCGGTTTTAGGGTTTAATAAACGTCCCGTGCGACTACGGCCGCCTTCGGTGTAGTATTTAACCGCATAACCTTTCATAAACAGCAAGCTTAAATATTCGCGAAAAACGGTTGAATACAACTTATTGCCACTGAAACTGCGTCGAATAAAAAATGCCCCACCACGACGAAAAATCGTGCCTGCAGGCCAGAAATTTAAGTTAATGCCTGCGGCGATATGCGGTGGCACTAACCCCTGATGATAAATAATATAACTGAGTAGCAAGTAATCCATATGACTTCGATGGCAAGGTACATAAACAATTTCATGTCCTTTTTGTGCCAGATCGCGCAAGGTGTCGACATTATTGACCTTAATGCCAGCATAAAGCTTTTGCCATAACCATGTCAGAATACGATCACCAAAACGTAAAGTTGACGTGCGGTAATCGGCTGCAATCTCTTGCAGTAATTTGCGAGCTTCTTGTCGCGCCGCGGCGTAATCACCATTGCGGTTAGCCGCTTCATCGGCGATGGCTTTTTTAACCGCAGGCGTGGCTAATAGCGCATTAAATAACTGACTGCGGTTCATCAGTTTTGGCCCTGTTGCTGCCAGTCGCTGCCGATAAAAGTGGATCCGTGACATGCGCAGCAGTTTTCTGGCAGTGCTGGCTTCAGCGCCAAATTGTCCAGCCATTTGTTGTAGATCTACTGGTTTACTTAAGCGCACCAGCGTGTGTCGACCTGAGATAAACACAATCAGTAACTTAGCTAACCAGTTAGGTGAATGAGCTTCCCCTAGTAACCATTTAATACTGTCTTCCTTACCTGGTGCACGGCCCCATAAGATCGAGATCGGCATCAGCTGTGCCTGTAATTTGGGATTGGCTAAATGAGCCGCGAGTAATGTTTGTCCTTGCTTTAATGCACGGGTCTCGCTGCGGCCACCAATGATTTGGTGAGGTTTTTCGAGAAATAAGATGCGTGATAATTTCTGCCCCCGCAGTTCGACATGGCTAAGCGGATCGGGCAAGGCTAATTGCTGGCAAACGCGACGCAGCGTGGCGACATCACTGGCTGATTCGGTGTGGCAAACATAAAATAATGGCCGCTCTGTACTCACTCCCAGTTGTTGTAGTGGGTTATCAGGAACGATTTTGAATTTAACGAGTAGACGAATAGGCCATTTTAATAATAAGGTCAGTAACGACAAGCTTGAGAACATAATGATACCGAGCAAACTGAACAGTGCTAAGAATACCACAGCTGCGTAAGCTGGCAAATTCAGCTGCAGAACAACGCTTGGCATTTCGAAAAAGGCTGTATATACTGACAGTACTTACTGTATAGGTAGCCAGCATTATGAGACCATTAACGCCTCGTCAGGCCGAAATTCTGCAATTAATCAAAGATTACCAACAAGAAACCGGAATGCCACCCACGCGCGCCGAGATTGCGCTGCGTTTAGGTTTTAAATCTGCCAATGCAGCGGAAGAACATCTCAAAGCCTTAGCTAAAAAGGGGGTACTGGAGATGATGCCCGGTACCTCGCGAGGGATCCGTTTATTGGAAGACGATTCCGCTCCCGAGCAATTGGGTTTGCCTTTGGTGGGTAAAGTTGCCGCTGGCCAACCTATCTTAGCCGCTGAGCATGTACAAAATCATTATCAAATTGATGCGCATTTATTTAAACCCCATGCTGACTTTTTACTTCGGGTACAAGGCATGAGTATGCAAGATATCGGCATCCTCGATGGCGATCTGTTAGCCGTGCATAAAACCACGCAAGCAGAACATGGCCAAGTGATTGTCGCCCGTGTCGATGATGAAGTAACGGTAAAGCGTTTTCAGCGGCAAGGACATGAAGTTTTATTGCTTCCTGAGAATCCAGATTTTGAGGTGATTAAAATCGATTTACGTGAACAGCAATTTGCCGTTGAAGGCCTTGCTGTAGGCGTGATCCGTAACGGCAGTTGGCTATAAAATAGTCGCTGTTCAACAAGTTAATTTACAATTGCACTGGTATGACCTCTAGGTTTTATCGGTGCTTTTGCATTTTAGGGGTTTACATAACGCTCATCCTGGACAATTCTTAAGCGGCAACTGTTCAAAAAATAATTAACGTTAACAGTGGCTGGTTTCAGCGCTTGCTTCGAAATCACAAAAAAATAATAAAAATAAGAAATTGCGAAACTTACCACATAGATTCGGTCAGGATAGGTTGATATAAAGCCGTGTAGTTCTGTGTTCTTGGTTTCTGCAGTTTGCAATGCAAATGACAGAGGAGAAGTACAGTGACAAACACGCGTTGTCTGGTTTGGTCGCTGCCGACCCTATTTTTTGCCGCATCGGCAAACGCATCAACATCTATGCCTTTGAATATGACCAAAGGCGCTACGGAGATCAGTCAGCAGGTTTATCAACTGCATATGACCATTTTCTGGATTTGTTGTGCTATCGGTGCAGTGGTGTTTGGGATTATGTTTGTATCCATGATCCTTCACCGCAAAGCAAGAGGGGTGCAGCCGGCTTCATTTCATGAAAGTACCAAGGTTGAAATTCTGTGGACGACCATTCCGGTCGTGATTCTTGTTGTGATGGCATTTCCCGCCACGACCACTCTATTGGCGATGGATGACACCTCCGCTGCCGATGTGACCGTGCAAATCACTGGTTCGCAGTGGAAATGGCATTATAAATACCTTGAACACGATGTTGAGTACTTTTCATTATTAGCGACACCCAGAGAGCAAGTGGCCAATAAACTGGCCAAGGGTGAAAACTATCTATTAGAGGTCGATCGGCCTTTAGTGATTCCTGTTGGGAAAAAAATTCGCTTCTTGATGACCTCTGATGATGTGATTCACTCGTGGTGGGTACCTGCCTTTGCCATTAAAAAAGATGCGAACCCTGGCTTTATTAACGAAGCATGGACTCGGGTAGACGAGCCTGGCACTTATCGTGGGCAATGTACTGAGTTATGCGGTAAAGACCACGGCTTTATGCCAATCGTGGTGATTGCGAAAAGCGAAGAAGATTATTTAGCGTGGATCCAGCAAGAAGAAACGCGGATCGCCAGTGAAAAAGCCGCCGAACAAGAATTGCTAGCCATGAATATGAGCATGGCAGAGTTAATGAGTACCGGTGAGAAAATCTATCAAGGCTGGTGTGTTGCCTGTCATCAGGCTACTGGCATGGGGTTACCTGGTATTTTCCCTGCGTTAAAAGGCAGCGAGTTAATCCTTAATGATCGCAACGGCCATATTGATGTGTTGGTTAATGGTCGCCCGGGTACCGCGATGCAGGCGTTTGGTAAGCAACTCAGCCTAAAAGAATTAGCAGCGGTTATCACCTATACCCGTAATGCTTTTGATAATAATACCGGTGATACCGTGCAGGCTGCCGATGTGTTCGCTGTCCAGCAAGGCAAGGGAGAATAACCGATGTCAGCAATTACTACAGAACATGATGATCATGCGCATGATCACAAACCTAGCGGCATAAAACGCTGGTTGTTTACCACGAACCACAAAGATATCGGCAGCATGTACCTTATTTTCGCTTTGGTGATGTTTTTCCTTGGCGGCAGTATGGCAATGGTTATTCGTTTGGAGTTATTCCAGCCGGGTATGCAATTTGTCGAACCTCATTTCTTTAACCAAATGACCACAGTGCATGGCTTAATCATGGTATTTGGCGCGGTAATGCCGGCCTTTACCGGTTTAGCTAATTGGATGATCCCAATGATGATTGGTGCGCCAGATATGGCGTTACCACGGATGAATAACTGGAGTTTTTGGATCTTACCTTTTGCGTTCTTGATCCTTTTACTCAGTTTATTTATGCCAGGCGGTGGTCCCAGTTTTGGCTGGACGTTCTATGCCCCGTTATCGACAACCTACAGCGGTGACAGTACGGCGCTGTTTGTGTTTTCGGTGCATATCATGGGTATTTCTTCCATTATGGGGGCAATTAACGTGATCGTCACCATTTGGAATTTACGTGCTCCTGGTATGACGTGGATGAAAATGCCCTTGTTTGTCTGGACGTGGTTTATCACAGCATTCTTACTGATTATGGTAATGCCTGTATTAGCCGGTGCGGTTACGATGGTGTTAACGGATAAATATTTTGGTACCAGCTTCTTTGATGCTGCCGGTGGCGGTGATCCCGTGCTGTTTCAGCATATTTTCTGGTTCTTTGGTCACCCCGAAGTGTACATCATGATTTTGCCAGCCTTTGGCATTATCTCCGCCATTATTCCAACCTTCGCCCGTAAACCGTTGTTTGGTTATGCCTCTATGGTGTATGCCACCGCCAGTATCGCTATCTTGTCGTTCTTGGTTTGGGCACACCATATGTTTACTACGGGGATGCCGGTGTTTGCGACCTTGTTCTTTATGTATTGCACTATGTTAATTGCCGTACCTACCGGGGTAAAAGTGTTTAACTGGGTGGCCACAATGTGGCGAGGAGCCATGACGTTTGAAGTGCCGATGATGTTTGCCTTGGCCTTTATTGTGCTGTTTACCATCGGTGGCTTCTCGGGTTTGATGTTGGCGATAACGCCAGCTGACTTCCAGTACCATGATACCTATTTCGTGGTAGCACACTTTCACTATGTGTTAGTAACAGGCGCAGTGTTTTCGATTATTGCGGCGGCTTATTACTGGTTACCTAAATGGACTGGCTACATGTATGACGAGCGTCTTGGCCAGTTGCATTTTTGGTGTTCTTTGATTTCTGTAAACATGCTGTTTTTCCCAATGCACTTCGTTGGTTTAGCGGGTATGCCACGCCGTATTCCCGACTATGCCCTGCAATTTGCTGACTTTAATGCTTTTATCAGTATCGGTGGCTTCCTGTTTGGCCTGTCGCAACTGATCTTTGTGTGGGTGTTGGTTAAATGTGCGCGCGGCGGTGTGCCCGCTACTGCGCAGGTTTGGGAAGGTGCTGAAGGTTTAGAGTGGGAAGTGCCGTCACCTGCGCCTTATCACACCTTTGAAACACCACCCGTAATTAAGTAGCGGAGGGCTTATGCAGCTGCATCGTACGCTGGTCAGTAAATTACTACTGGTTGTGTTACTGATGTTTGGCTTCGGTTTTGCCTTAGTACCTTTATATGACGTGTTTTGTGATATTACCGGTATTAATGGCAAACCCTCGGCAACGCCAGCCACTGTGCTGGCGGATAATATCGACACTAGCCGCGAAGTGACCATTGAGTTTTTGGCGCGACCAAACAAAGACATGCCGTGGATTTTTAAACCCGAGATCCGCCGTTTGACGGTGCATCCAGGTGAAATTTACGTGATGAACTATATCGCAGAAAACCCCACCAGCCGCATGATTGTAGGCCAGGCGGTGCCATCGGTTTCGCCAGGCCAAGCTGCACTCTACTTACACAAAATTGAATGCTTTTGTTTCACCCAACAGCAACTGGCGGGCGGCAATAATATGCTGATGCCTGTGCAGTTTTATGTCGATCCGGCGCTACCGGCGCAGTTCAGCACGATTACATTGAACTACACCCTGTATGACGTGACTGCCAGTTGGCAGCCGGACACTGCTACAGCAAAAAGTGGGGAATAATAATGAATAAGACCTATGAAAAATATTATGTGCCGGCACAAAGCCCTTGGCCAATAGTCGGTGCGGTAGCGATGTTTTGTATTGCCTTTGGTGCTGGGCATTACGTGATTGATGTCAGTAAGCAACAAAGTGGTTTTGGCGGTTGGTTATTGCTTGCCGGTTTTGCCATCCTTATTTTTATGTTGGTAGGTTGGTTTAGAAATGTCATCGATGAATCTATGGCCGGTTTATACAGTGCGCAAATGGATCGGTCTTTCCGACAAGGTATGATTTGGTTCATTGTGTCTGAAGTGATGTTCTTTATGGCCTTTTTTGGTGCCTTGTTTTATGGCCGGGTGATTGCGATGGAATGGCTCGGTGGTGCCAGTAACAATGCGATGACTTTTGCTATTTTATGGCCCGATTTTCAGCCGTCATGGCCATTACTAAAAACGCCCGGTGGTATTGAAACACAAGCGATGCCAGCATGGGGTTTACCGACCATTAATACGGTGCTTTTAGTGATTTCGTCTGTCACATTGCATTTTGCGCATGTGGGGTTAGAAAAAGAAAAGCGTGGCCAATTAAAGTTGTTTTTGTTGCTCACGCTGCTCTTAGGCGCAGTGTTTTTGTGTTTACAAGGCTATGAGTATATTCATGCTTATCGTGATCTTGGCTTACGCTTAGACTCTGGTTTTTACGGTAACACTTTCTTTCTGTTAACCGGTTTTCACGGCTTACATGTCACGCTGGGTGCAATCATTCTACTCTTTATCTTTTTTAGAGTATTAAAAGGGCACTTCACGCCAGAAAAACATTTCGCTTTTAAAGCCGGTGCCCTGTATTGGCATTTTGTTGATGTGGTTTGGTTATGTTTATTTGTCTTTGTCTACATCATTTAAACGGCTTTAATAAGGGCGGGCATTAGGTGCAATCAGTCCGGTCGCCATCGCGAGAATAATTAAGGCGAGGGCGATCGCTGAGAACAACACCCTTTTACCAAGATAGTAAGACAAGCTGTGGCTGGATTCGGTTTGGCGCATAACGCTAAAACCGGCTTTTACCAGATTAACCACGATATAGATCAGCAATAGAACGATGGCTATTTTTATTATCATTTCATCTCCGGAGTTTGACTGATGCAGTTTAAGTTGTTCGGTCACTTATTTAACGTTAATCGGCTGTGGTGCTTTATTACTCTGGCCGCTTTTTTAATATTAATCAAGTTGTCGTATTGGCAATGGCAACGTGCCGCAGAAAAAACCGAGCAATTACAACAGTTGGCCGTACTGCAGCAGCAAGGTGCTATCTCTGCGTCGCAACTGTTTAATTTGATCAGTGCCGAGGCCGATGGTGTGTTAGTAGAAGATGCTGGCCGTTGGTTAGCCCCTTACGTGTGGTTATTAGATAATAAAATTGTCGAAGGCCGCGTCGGTTACGATGTGTTAATACCGGTGCAATTTCAAGCAACGGCACCCGCGTTACTCGTTAATTTAGGTTGGGTTGCCGCGCCAAGCAGTCGCCAAAGCTTACCTGAAATAACCATCCCTGCTGAAATCAGTGTATCGGGTCTAGTGAGAACAAAATTAGGCGGCGTGCTACTGGGGCAAAACCTTGAAGGCAATACTTACCCGATGCGTATGCAACAAGTCGATATCACTGCTTTACAACAACAACTGCCGGTACCGTTATATGCGGCCGTTATTTATCAGCAAGCGCCCTCTCGTTTTATTCCGCACTATAAAGCCGTGGTGTTACCGCCCGAAAAACATCGCGGTTATGCCGTGCAGTGGTTGGGTTTAGCCATCGCGGTATTAGGTGTTGCGCTTGCAGCTAGTTTGCAATTGGAGAAAAAACATGAATAAAAACAAATTTCTGCTGTTGTTTATCCTCTGCTGTGCTCTGCCATTGGCCTTGGCTAAGCTGGTGTTAGAGCTCGGTTGGTTTTCACCTGGTTCGGGCAGTCAGGGGGCTTGGTTGGAACAAGAGATCTATTTACTCGATGATGCCAGTGCTCGCCAAGATCATTGGCGTATTGCGGTGGTTGCCGCGGCGTGTGATCAAAAGTCCTGCCAGCAAGCTTTATACACCGTAAAGCAACTGTATACCGGATTAGGTCGCAAGCAAAACCAAGTGCAAACGGTGTATGTTGGCCAGCAATTACCGGCTGATTATGCCAACTTTCCGCAGTCGAATGTAACCAATGCGGCTACGGCGGCATTACAAAACCAAATTGTGTTGGTTGATCAACGCGGCTTGGTGTTATTGCGTTATCCGATGCCAGAGCAAGCGGAACAAATGGCGGTTACGGCTAAATCGATCCGCAGCGATTTAATGAAGTTGATGAATTACGACAGGACCAGCGTATGACATTACATAAAAAATTGGTCACTTTGACCCTATGCTGGACCATGCTCGTGATCATTTTGGGTGCTTACACCCGTTTAACGGACGCCGGTTTAGGCTGTCCAGATTGGCCAGGTTGTTATGGTTTTTTGAAAGTACCGGCCCATCCAGAAAAAGTGTTAATGGCCGCTGAGCGTTTTCCCGAGCGCCCCTTAGAAACGCATAAAGCGTGGAATGAAATGGTGCATCGCTATTTGGCCGGTGCTTTAGGTCTGCTGATTGCCGCACTCTTTATCAGTAGTGTTTGGCAACAACGGCGCTTAACTATTATTCCCACGGCGTTAATTATCTTAGTGTGTTTTCAGGCCTTGCTCGGTGCACTAACGGTAACGATGGGCCTATTTCCATTGGTAGTGATGGCACACTTACTGTTTGGTTTTGGCATCTTTTGCTTATTGGCTTTATATTGGCTTAAGGTGCATCCTCACTGGCTTAGTCGAGAGCCCCAATTGCTTCGTCTAAAACCTCTCGCCATCTTGGCGGCTATTGTGGTGTTAATGCAAATTGCTCTAGGCGGCTGGACCGCAGCAAATTATGCGGCTTTGGCCTGTTTAGATTTACCCCTGTGTGAAGCGGGATGGTCAAATCGTTTAGCCTTTGCTGAGGCCTTCGATTTACATCTTGGTCATGGTGATTACGAATATGGCGTGATGTCGCAAGATGCACGTGCCACCATCCATGTGTTACACCGCATTGGTGCGCTTATTACCTTTAGTGTGGTGGCCTTTTATGCTTGGCGTTTATTCAAGATTGCCCAATCTTCGCTAATGCAGCGCTTAGCACTGGCCATTGGCGCGACCTTATTACTGCAATTTACCTTGGGCGTGCTCAATATTGTGCTACACCTACCTTTAGCAAATGCAGTTGCCCACAACTTTGTTGGTGCCAGTTTGCTGATGTTCGTTGTGGTATCGGTCTATCAAATTAATCAGCAACAAGGCAGGGAGAGGTAATATGGCAACGTTATTATTATCAGGGATGCACAGCCGACTGTGGCGCGACTATTTAGAGCTTACTAAACCTAAGGTTGTCGCTTTGTTGGTGTTAACCGCTTGGGTCGGCATGGTGTTGGCGACAGATCAATGGATTTCTTTTGGTTTGTTGTTTTCAGCGACGGTGGGGATCGGTTTATTGTCGGCTGCCGCCGCAGCGTTAAACCATGTAGTTGATCAGCGCATTGATGCACAAATGGCTCGTACCCACAGTCGGCCAGTGGCTCGTGGTCGTGTTAGCAGCAAACAAGCGGTGATTTTTGCTTGCAGTTTAGCCTTAGCGGGCTTTGTTCTGCTGTATTTTGCAGTAAACCCGCTGACAGCATGGTTAACCTTACTCAGTTTGTTTGGGTATGCAGTGGTTTATACCATGTTTTTAAAACGGGCCACTCCGCAAAACATCGTGATTGGTGGTTTAGCGGGCGCCATGCCCCCCTTATTAGGTTGGACTGCTATTACCGGTGATATTCATGGCCATGCTCTGCTCTTAGTGATGATCATCTTTGCTTGGACACCGCCGCATTTTTGGGCGCTGGCTATCCATCGTCGCGATGATTATGCCAAAGTGAATATGCCCATGTTGCCCGTAACACATGGCATTGAATATACAAAAAGCGCCATTCTGTTATATACCCTAATACTATGCATTGTGTGTCTCTTACCTTATATTGTCGGCATGACCGGCGCTATTTACTTAGTGGCCAGTACGTTACTGAATTTACGGTTTTTGCAGTATGCGTGGAAACTGAAATTCTTTGCAGAGGCCAGCACCGCGATGGCCACCTTTAAGTTTTCCATTGTGCATTTAATGTTGTTATTTTTGGTGTTAGTGGTCGATCATTATTTTAAGGTATTAACGCTTTATGTTTCGTAGTATCAGTTATTTATTATTGACCGTAGGGGCATTGGTCGCCGGTGTGCTAACATTTTTAATGTTACAGCAACCGGCAGCGCCGAAGCAGGCATTAGTGTATCCACAGGCGCGAAATTTAGCCGAGTTTAGTTTAACAGATCAACATGGTCAGACCGTTGGTCGACAAGATCTGTATGGGCAATGGACGCTCGCTTTTGTTGGCTACACCTTTTGCCCAGACATTTGCCCGCTGACCTTAGCGAAGCTTGCAGGTGTGCAGCCTGAATTAGCGAAAATGCTCAAAGAGCCATTGAAGATCTGGTTTATTTCGGTTGATCCGCAGCGTGATACGCCAAAGCAAATTAACGAGTACGTCAATTATTTTCAGCAACCGGCACTGTTAGGTGTTACGGCAGGGCACGATCAACTGTTTCCGTTTGTTCGAAATATTGGTTTGATGTACGCCATGAGCAGTAATGCCGAAGGCAATTATCTGGTTGATCATAGTGCTTCGGTGGTGCTATTGAATCCACTAGGACAAGTGGTGGCTATGTTTAAACCTGAGATGGTGGTTGGGCAGCCGCCGGTGATTGATCCCGAACAGCTGCTTGCCGATTTCCCGTTGGTGTTAGCGCTACTTAAATAACGTTATTGACCTTAGCCTGCGTTTAACCAAGGTTGCGAATACCAATAAAAGTAACCTTTTTTACTGAGCGATGGCGCAGTGCAGTTATAACGACTGCGTCCGCGATTTAAAGGTTTACTGGCGGTGACTTCAAATGTTGTTGCATTTAACCAGACCGGCTCAAGCACTTCACTGCCTGCATAGCAGCGTAGTTGTTGCCGACGAAAATCCTCTATTTGCAGGGATAAGCGCAGTGTAGGGGGGTTAGCACTGACTTGCTGATCGGCCATCACATAATCTGTAATAGGAAAGGCCAGAGTACGCAATTTTTGACTGAGATCTTTGAGATCCGCATATTGACCCGCTGCAGGATAACGCGGGATCCGCGTTAATTTTGTTAAAGGGCCAATGGCTCCCGATTGCTGACCGATACCGATAAAGCCTAATTGCTGCACTAAATCTTCTAGTGCATTATTAAATTCGCCATAAGGGTAAGCTAACCATTTATGCTGTTGGCCCGTTTCTTCTTTGATGCGTTGCTCTGCTTGCAGAATACTTTGCTTCATCCGCTCTAACCAAGCCGCTTCTGTTTCATCTTTATTGCGCGTTGCCATATGCTCATGCCACATAGCGTGGTTAGCGATTAACACGCCATCATCTGACATTTGTTTGACTTGCGGCCAAGTTAGCACCGGCCCGATACGCTGATCAATCGCGCCTGGGCTGATAAAAAGAGTATAGGGGTAGCCGAATTCCTGCAAAATAGGGTGGGCCGTGGTGAAATTGTTTTCATAACTATCATCAAAGGTAATCACCACGGCATTATCGGCAATGGGTTGCCCCGAGGTTAATTGTTGAATTAACACATCAAGGCCAATAACTTGAAAGTTGTTATCACGAAAATAACTGAGATGGGCGCGAAGTTCATCCGGGGTAACACTGCTCACACGCGGCGTGTCGCTAGCAACATGATGATAAATCAACATTACGGCCGCTTGAGCCGGAGAAAGTATTAACGAAAGTAACAGAAGTATCAGCGCACGCATAAAAAAGCCCCAATAAGGATATCGAGGCTGTTATAGCATAGTTGGTAAAAAAATGCTGCTAGCGCACTTAGTAATAGGAGTGTTCGCCGCGCTGGTGCTCTGTAATATCTTTTACGCCAGACAGTTCGCCATCGAAACGTGCTAATAGCTCTTTTTCAATGCCTTCTTTTAACGTTAAGTCGACTTGTGAACAGCCATTACAGCCACCGCCAAATTGCAGGATTGCCACGCCAGTTGGCGTTAATTCCATCACGCTAACACGGCCACCATGGTTGGCTAATTGCGGATTAATTTCACTATCGATGACATATTGCACGCGTTCCATTAAAGGGGCGTTGTCACTCACCTTACGTACTTTGGCATTCGGCGCTTTTAATGTCAGCTGTGAACCCATCTGATCGGTCACAAAATCGATTTCTGCGTCCACTAAGTAAGGTTTACTTTCTTCATCAACCACCGCATCAAAGCCGGTAAAGTTCAGCGTGATATCGGTTTCTTCAACCGCATCGGGTGGACAATAAGACACGCCACATTCCGCCTGAGCCGTGCCAGGGTTGACCACAAACACCCGAATGTTGGTGCCAGCAGGTTGTTTTTCTAACAGCTTGGCAAAGTGGGTTTGAGCCTGTTCTGAAATTGCAATCATAGTAGTACCTGACTAAATTACTAGGTTATGCCTTATGATACTCTTCCTATTGCGGCGATGCCAGCCCTGCTTGAGTTTTGTGCTGCTTTCTGGCTAACTTAGCTAATACTCTAGAGGGAATATAATGAAAAAACTGGCTACAATTATTTTGTTTTTTGCAGTTTGGCAGGTTCAGGCCAACTACTTTAATGAAAAAGTCATTAACGACGTGTCCGCACCTGAAGCGGTGTTGGGTTTCAAAGTGGGTGACTGGCATGTGCGGCATGATCAAATTCAACGTTATTTTGAAGTGGTCGCAGCTCAATCGGATAGAGCACAACTGGAAGTTATCGGGAAAACTCATGAGCAGCGGCCGTTGCTACAATTGGTTGTTTCTTCTCCTGAAAATTTAGCTAATTTAGAACAAATCCGCATGCAGCATTTAGCGCAGGTGCAAGGCAATGCTCGCATAACTGCAGAGAGCCCAGTGGTTATTTGGTTGGGTTATAGTATCCATGGTAATGAAGCGAGTGGCGCCAACGCAGCCTTGGTTTTAGCGCATTATTTAACGGCGAGCACTAATCCAGAAGTACAGCAGTGGTTAAAGCAGGCAATCATTTTAATTCAGCCCAGTTTAAACCCTGATGGTAATGACCGCTTTGCAAGTTGGGTGAATATGCATCGAGGCAAAGTTGCGGTGACAGATCCACAACATCGTGAGCATATTGAACCCTGGCCGAACGGCCGACCGAATCATTATTGGTTTGATTTAAATCGGGATTGGTTATTACTGCAGCATCCGGAAAGTCAGGCGCGTTTAGTTCAATTTCACAAATGGCAGCCGAATATCGTTGGCGATTATCATGAAATGGGTACCAACAGCACGTTTTTCTTCCAGCCCGGCATTCCGTCACGTAATTACCCATTAACACCTGAGCGCAACTTTGAGCTGACTAAAATGATGGCGGGTTTTCATGCGCAAGCCTTTAATCAACGAGGCGCACTGTATTACACGCAAGAAAGCTTCGATGATTTTTATATCGGTAAAGGCTCAACCTATCCGGATATCAATGGCAGTGTCGGCATCTTATTTGAACAAGCCAGTAGCCGTGGCCATGCCCAAGAGTCGATTAATGGTGTCTTAGCTTTTGCTGATGCGATTAAAAACCAGTTTGATGCCTCGTTATCAACCATTCGTGGTGCCGTAACCAATCGCCAACAGCTATTAACCTATCAACAAGCGTTTTTCGAGTCTGCCGCGCAGCAAGCACGCAGTGATCGCGCTAAAGGCTATATCTTAACGGAATCGCAAGATCAGAGTCGCTTAACGGATTTATTGCGTTTATTAGCACAGCATCAGATCACGGTATATCCGTTAGAGCAAGATTGGCAATATGAGCAACAACAGTTTAAAGCCGGTCAAAGTTATTATGTGCCATTACAACAGGCGCAGTATCGGTTATTAAAAGCGGCCTTTAGTACCGATAAGTCCTTTAATGACAATACGTTTTATGATGTGTCGGCTTGGACCCTGCCTTATGCTTATAACATTGATTTTGTTCAGGTCAACCGCGAGCCTGGCCGTGCCTTAGCTGATCAACCTTGGCAATGGCAGCCTCGGGCGCCGCAACAAACGCCAGAAGCAGAAGGTTATGCCTACGTATTAAATTGGCAGGATCAGCAAGCCCCAGTAATGTTGCATGCGATGCTGGCTGAAGGTTTAGTGGTGCGTGCAGCGCTGGGTGATTTTACGGGGACTACCACCAAGGGTAATCGCGGTTTTAAAGCGGGTGCTATGGTTATCCCTGCGGGTTTACAGCCACATGCAGATTGGTTTTTCCGCTTACAAAAAATACAAGAGCGCTTTAATTTACCCATTCATACCTTAACCACAGGGCTAAACAGTCGTGGTAGTGATCTGGGTAGTAGTAATTTTACGCCCGTTACTTTACCGCAAGTGTTAGTGGTGGCGGGGCCCGGTGTCAATTCCACAGAAGCCGGTGAAGTGTGGTTTAACCTCGAACGTTTAGCGGGTGTTTCACCCAGTATGATTGAGCCTGATCGCTTATCACGAGTTAATTTAAGCCGCTATACCCATATTATTGTGCCAGATGGTAACTATCGTAGCTGGTCTGAGGCAGACATTAATCGTTTACGGCAATGGACCATGCAAGGCGGTATCTTGTGGGGGCATAAAGGTGGCGCCACTATGCTAGCGCAAGCCAAACTGCTCCAAGCTGCGGTGTGGTCTGCAGATGATATGGCCGAGCTGATCCCTGCTAATGAATTAACCTATGCCGATAAAGAGGCTTTAGCCGGCAAACGTCGCATTGCCGGGGCTATTTTTAATGCTGAATTGGATTTATCACATCCGTTAACCTTCGGTCTCAATCGTAAAGATATGCCGCTGTTTAAAAACTCTAATGTGTTGTTACAGCCAAGCAAAGCACCCTTTGTTAATGTTGCTAAGTACAGTGCTGAACCCCATTTAGCCGGCTACACCGCAGCAGAATACGTACCCCGCATAGCCGAAGGTGCGGCTCTCGTTGCGCATAACTTAGGTCGTGGTCGGGTGATTGGTATGACGGATAACCCGGTGTTCCGTGGCTATTTCCAAGGTTCAAGCCGTTTACTCGTTAACGCATTGTACTTAGGTCATGGTTTTAGCGCTAACGCGGAAGATGAAGAGGATGACGAGTAGTTAAACGCGGGGGTTACCGCCAGCGTCCAAACGCTAACCTGGCTAGCACCATGCTGTTTTAGCAGGCGCGTCAGCTGATTGGCTGTTGCGCCGGTTGTCACAACATCATCTATTAACACTACCTGTGCCGGCAATTTGCCGGCACAGGTTATTTGAAATACTCCTTTTAAATTCTGCTGGCGCTGTTGTCGATTTAACCCCACTTGATGTGCGCCGTCTTTACTGCGTTGTAAAATATCCAACAATGGCAACTGCAACTTGCTGGCGGCAAGCTCAGCCAGTATTTTGGCTTGATTAAAGCCACGTTTCCGCTCTTTTTTACGCGTCATTGGCACATACACAATCGCATCGGGCAAGGGTTGGCCTGCAGCTTGATAGTGTTTCAGTAGTTGCACAAACTGCTGCTGTAATAATGCGGCCGAATAGGCATCGGCATGAAATTTCCAACGGCGGATCCAATGCTGATAAGGTAATTGATACCAAGCTAAACTGAGTAAGCGATCAAACTGGCAATCTGTTAAACCATTGCTGACTGCCGGAAGCCAGAGCAGGTTATAATGGCAGAGGGCAAAAGGTAATTGCGGTAAAGCAGCTTGGCAATCAGGGCAAAGCAATTGCTGATGGTTGAGCACTGGCAGGGTGCACCACAAACAGGGAGACGGCAGAAGTTTTTGCCATAGCCAACGCAGTATATCGAGTAGCCGCATAGTCATCAGTAGTCAGTGTAAATGGGATAAGCATGGCAGAAATGAGTAAAAATGCTAAGCCAACCTTGGTGCTATTGCACGGTTGGGGATTGAACAGCGGTGTCTGGCAGCAAGTTAAAGCCACCCTAGCAGAAGATTATCAGGTCGTGACGCCAGATTTACCAGGTTTTGGCATGAATCAGCGTTTTCCAAGCGGCTATGCTTTTGACGACGTTGTAACGCAACTGGCGGCGATGATCCCTGCACAAAGTTATCTATGCGGTTGGTCGTTGGGGGGGCTATTGGCTATTGCCATTGCCGCACGTTATCCCAATAAGGTTGCGCGATTAGGGTTAGTTGCCGCCTCACCGTGTTTTCTGGCGAACGCCAACTGGCCTGGTATGCAAGCGGCAGTACTCGAGCAATTTGCTCAAGCACTGACCCAGAATATTGCGCTGACTATTCAGCGTTTTCTGGCGATCCAGGCGATGGGATCAGAACATGCCCGCGCTGATATTCAACAGCTTAAACAGGCGATTGCCGCCGCACCTTTGCCTGCAGATGAGGCCGTACACGGGGCTTTACGTTTATTAACAGAGCAAGATTTAAGGCAAACGTTTAGCACCTTAAGCCAGCCAGTGTATGGTTGCTTTGGTCGGCTTGATTCATTGGTGCCAGTTGCGGTAGTGCCTGAACTACAAGCACTTTTGCCAAAAGCACACTGCACGGTATTAAACAAAGCCTCGCATGCGCCCTTTATTTCTCATCCTAACGAGTTTGTCAGTTGGCTACAGAATGGGTTGTTGGCAAAGGAATAGCTTTCTTTTTCTGGCTTTATGGTTAATAATTAATCAATATAGATCTCACTACGGGAATCACACTATGCAAATACAATCTGCTTATGCTGCAGGCATGCAAGGTTTGCAGCGCGCGAGTGCCGGGATTACTGAAGAAACCGTCAATATCAATCGGCAAACTCAGCAAAATCGTATTCAAGAGCAAGATGTTGCTGCACAAAACAATCGTGAAGCAACCGCTGCCACTACTCCTGAGCCGGTGCAAGACACAACGCAATCCATAGTTAAAATGGAGCAGCAACAAGTCGCGGCACAAGCGAACGTTCGTTCTTTGCGTACGGCGGATGAAATGCTCGGTAGTATCATCGATATTCGAGTGTAAACCCTATGCAAATCACATCCACCTATCCTAACGTTAGTATCAACACCGCGAATCCGGCAACGGAACAGGCGCGGCGTGATATGCAGCGTCGAGAGTTGGTGGAGCCTGTTCGTGACACTGAAAAGGGCAGTGCTGAACGCGCATTAAATTCAGATGATCGCACCCGTAATGGCAATGCGAACAGCAATGTCACTTTGTACGACAGTAATGGTAAAGAAACCGAAACCCAACAAGCGGTAGAAGGGCGGCAGCAACAGTCTTCCGATCAGCAATCTTCTGAACAACAGGCTTCAGAGCAAAAATCTTCCGAGCGGCAAGCCGCTGAACAGGCTGAGCAACAAGCCCAAGCCGAGCAAAATGAAGTGCGTGAGTTACAAGCGCGCGATCAAGAAGTGCGGGCACACGAGCAAGCGCATGCCACCATTGGCGGTCGTTATGCGGGTAGCCCCAGTTATGACTACCAACAAGGCCCTGATGGTCGTCGTTATGCTGTCGGTGGTGAAGTACAAATTGATCTCAGTCCTGTGCCGGGTGATCCGCAAGAGACTATTCGCAAAATGCAGCAGGTTAAAGCGGCGGCATTAGCGCCTGCTGAACCTTCGGGGGCAGATCGCAGTATTGCGGCGGCAGCGAGTCAGCGTGCGCAACAGGCCCAGGCAGAATTAATTGCACAAAATGCCGAAAAGCTGACTGAAGCTGCGGCTAGTTCAACAGCTAATAGTGAAACAACGGCTTCGTTGAATGCTGCGACGGCAACAGACACCCCTCAGCAAGTAGAGTCGGCACCGGTTGCCGGTATTGTATTACCGCAGCGTGAGCGCTTAGAAATTAGCCCCACGATGCAGACACGTACTAAAGTGATTCAAAACTTCTACCAGCTGGCGACAGAGCCACAACAGCGGCCACTGCGCCAACAAGCCTAAGTTTCAGCCCATCGCTACTTTTTGGTTTTCGCTAATGCGGCCGCAAAGGCCTGTCCCATAGCCGCGTTTGCGCTGTCGGGTTGCGGTTTTGTCTTAGCTGTTTTAGTGGTTACGGGTTTTTGACCACTCGCTGCCGTTGTCGCCTGCTGTGTAGGCTCGTTTAATTTCATGGTAAGAGCAATACGTTTGCGCGCCGCATCCACTTCTAACACCTTAACCTGCACAATATCCCCAGCTTTAACAACCTGATGCGGGTCACTGACAAATTTATCGGCTAAAGCTGAGATATGCACTAAACCATCTTGATGCACACCGACATCAACAAAGGCACCAAAGTTGGTGACGTTGGTTACGACGCCTTCTAAACGCATGCCGACTTTTAAATCCGCTAAGGTTTCCACGCCCTCTTTAAAATGCGCCATTTGAAATTCTGGCCGCGGGTCGCGCCCTGGTTTATCTAATTCTTTGATTAAATCGGCGATGGTCAATAAACCAAAATGTTCATCGACAAAGCGAGCCGGATCAAGCTGCTGTAAAAAGCTGCTATTGCCAATAATTTGCTCCACGCTTTTTTGGTGTGCCGCTAAGATTTTTTCTACTAAAGGATAGGCTTCCGGATGCACACCAGAGGCATCTAGCGGGTTTTCGCCATTGTTGATGCGTAAAAAGCCAGCCGCTTGCTCATAGGCTTTAGGGCCAAGGCGTGGCACTTTCAATAGTTGTTTGCGTGTGTTGAAGCGACCATGCTCATCGCGATATTGCACGATATTTTGTGCCAAAGTTTTATTCAGGCCCGCCACTCTGGCTAACAAGGCGGCAGAAGCGGTATTTAGATCAACACCCACAGCGTTTACGCAATCTTCGACTACGGCATCGAGCGATTTGGTTAATAAACTCTGATTGACATCATGTTGATATTGGCCAACACCGATGGCTTTGGGTTCAATTTTGACCAGTTCGGCCAGCGGATCTTGTAAGCGACGGCCGATAGAGACTGCGCCACGAATTGAGACATCGAGATCGGGAAATTCTAAGGCCGCTAATTCAGATGCTGAATAAACCGAAGCGCCGGCTTCCGACACCATGACTTTGCTGATACGTTGTTGTGGTAAGGCTTTTATCACTTCAGCGGCCAGTTTATCGGTTTCTCGTGAGGCGGTACCATTACCCACGGCAATTAATTCAATTTGATATTGTTTAGATAAGGCAATCAGCGCTTGTAATGATTTTTCCCATTGATTAGTTGGTGCATGAGGATAGATAGTTGTGTGATTGAGCACCTTGCCCGTTTCATCAATGGCGGTCACTTTAACGCCGGTACGTAGGCCAGGATCGAGCGCGAGTGTAGGGCGCATACCGGCAGGCGCGGCCATTAGCAGATCTTTTAGATTGCGCGCAAACACCTTGATGGCTTCGGCGTCAGAGCGCTCACGCAATTCGCTCAGTAAGTCATTTTCTAGGTGAAGTTGCAGTTTCACTTTCCAAGTCCATTGCACCACGGTGCGTAAAAACGCATCGGCAGGGCGATCAAGCTGGCGCAATTTAAAGTGATTCGCCACCATTTGCTCACAGATAGCATGCGGTTGCTCAGCGTTAGCATCGGGGATCAATTGTAATTGTAAGATACCTTCATTTCGTCCACGAAACATCGCTAAGGCGCGGTGTGAAGGAACATGTTTCAGCGGTTCGGTATGTGAAAAATAATCACTAAATTTAGCGCCTTCCGCTTCTTTACCGTTAACTACTGTGCTTTGTAATTGCGCATTGGCAGTAAGGTATTCACGTAGTCGAGCTAACAAATCCGCATCTTCAGCAAATTGCTCCATTAAGATATATTTGGCCCCATCTAGCACCGCTTTTACATCGGTATAGCCGGCATCAGCATTGATATACGCTGCGGCGGCTTGCTCAGGTTGCAGCATCGCATTGGCTAATAATGCCTCCGCTAGCGGCAAGATCCCCGCTTCAATAGCTAATTGGCCTTTGGTACGGCGCTTGGTTTTATAAGGCAGGTATAAATCTTCTAAACGGGTTTTATTATCGGCGGCTAATAAGGCCTGCTCTAGCGCAGTAGTTAATTTGCCTTGCTCAGCAATGGTTTTTAAGATCACTTGCCGGCGCTCTTCTAACTCGCGCAAATAGGTTAAACGCTGATCTAAGGTGCGAAGTTGAGTGTCGTCTAAGGCGCCTGTCACTTCTTTGCGGTAACGGGCAATAAAGGGCACTGTCGCTCCTTCATCTAATAAAGCGATGGCTGCGGCAACTTGCTCTGGACGAGCAGCAATTTCGGCGGCAATTTGTTTAACAATGATAGACATAATAGCTTCCTGTCTGCATTGTGCAGTAACCACGAGGCAGACGTTGGTGAGTTAAATGAGTATAGGCTAAGGCCTTAACGAGAAAATAAGAGTGTGACATTTTACCGTGCTGCATCGGGGTAATGGATAGCAACGATATACCAGTCTTTTAGTCCAGTCGGTGTTTGCACTGTGGCCATATCATCAACTTGTTTTTTGAGTAAGGCGCGGGCCATCGGAGCATCGATAGAAATGTAATCGTTGCGGCCATAAATTTCATCTGGGCCGACAATCCGAAAGGTTAACGTTTGACCATCATCATCTTCAATCACAACCGATGCGCCGAAGAAAACACGACCTTCTTGCTGTGGCGAATAATCGACAATACTCAGCGTATCTAAGCGCTTACGTAAAAAACGGATACGGCTATCGATCTGTCGCAATAAACGTTTATTGTACTGATAATCCGCATTTTCTGAGCGATCTCCAAGGCTGGCAGCCCAGCTGACAATACGAGTGACTTCGGGCCTTTTTTTAAACCACAGTTCATCATGTTCGTTTTTTAATTGCTGATATCCGGCGCGCGTGATCAGTGTTGTTTTACTGCTGGTTCTTTTCACGAGAAGTCACAAGCCTTGTTAAAAAAGACATAGGGTGTTGGGCGATTTTGCCAGTTGCTAGGGTTGATTATCAATCAAAGCCGCTGTTGGCGTAAAGCCTTTTAGGGGCCTACCGCGCTACATCATCAGCTCTTGTGGAATAACGGTGCTGCCTTGTCTTAGTGATGGCGTGTTCGTTTGAAAAGTTTTGTAACATTGTTTGTGCTTAAGGCTTGATGCAAAGCCAGTGATTTCGTTTATAGTGAGAAAAATGCAACACAAAGGACAAGGCAGTGGTCACAGAGACAACAAAAATCCTAGTAGTGGATGATGACTTACGTTTACGCTCATTATTAGAGCGTTATCTGGTCGAGCAAGGTTATCAGGTACGCAGTGTGGCAAATTTTGAGCAAATGCAGCGCTTAATGGAGCGTGAGCATTTTCACCTGCTGGTGCTCGATCTGATGTTACCTGGTGAAGATGGTTTATCTATCTGCCGTAAATTGCGCCAACAAGAAAACGATATTGCCATTATTATGCTAACGGCCAAAGGGGATGAGGTTGATCGGATTATCGGCTTAGAAATGGGCGCAGATGATTATTTACCGAAGCCTTTCAACCCGCGTGAATTACTGGCTCGTATTCGTGCGGTGCTGCGCCGTAAAAACAAAGACGTGCCTGGTGCGCCAAGCCAAGAAGAAACCATTGTCACTTTCGGCCCTTTTCGTTTTAACCTTGCTACCCGTGAAATGTTTAAAGGTGATACTGTTTTACCGTTAACCAGCGGCGAATATGCGGTGCTCAAAGTGTTGGTGAATCATCCTCGTGAGCCGCTCTCACGAGACAAACTGATGAATCAAGCACGTGGTCGTGATTATTCAGCGATGGAGCGCAGTATCGATGTGCAGGTATCGCGCTTACGTCGTATGTTAGAAGATGATGCAACTAACCCTCGCTATATTCAAACCGTATGGGGTTTAGGCTATGTGTTTGTACCCGATGGTCGGTTGAATTAATGCCGTTTTTACCGAAAAGCGCCTTTGGCCAAACGGTTTTCTTAATTGGTTTTTTGCTGCTGATTAATCAATTAGTGTCGTATTTCTCGGTGGCGTTTTATGTCATTAAACCCAGCACGCAACAAATAAGCTATCTGATTGCTCGCCAAGTTAACTTACTGATCCCTAAAACTGAGGTGTCGGCAGAAGCCAATGCGATATTACGTCAGCATGTCGAAAGCATCACCGGCGCTCAACTGTTCTCGGAAGCCGAAGCACAAGAGCAAGGCTTAGCGAATGCCAGTTATTATCGTTATTTCTCACAACAGATGTCGAAAGAGTTACAAACTGATACCGAAGTTCGTATTTCGCAAACAGAAAACTTTGTGTTTTGGGTGCGTTCAAGCACCGCTCCCGAGTATTGGATCCGCTTACCACTCACCGGTTTAGAAGAAACCAGCTTTCCGTTATTAACCTTTTATTTATTGATGATAGGTGTGCTCAGTGTGATCGGGGGCTGGTTGCTGGCACGTCATTTAAATCGGCCTTTACAGGGGTTACAGCACGCAGCTATTCAAGTTGGTAGAGGTGAATTTCCACCACCATTGTCAGAAAAAACCGGTGCAAGGGAGATAACTGCAGTAACCAAAGCGTTCAACTATATGGCAAAAGGGATCCAGCAGCTTGAACAAGACCGTGCGCTATTGATGGCTGGGGTGTCACATGATTTACGCACACCGCTTACACGGATCCGTTTAGCTTCTGAGATGATGAGTGAGCCAGATAGCTGGATCAGAGAGGGCATTATTAACGATATTGATGATATGAATGCCATTATCGATCAGTTTATTGATTATTTGCGCCATCACAAACAAGAAGAGCTACATCAGGTCGCGTTAAATGAATTGCTGATGGAAACCGTGCAAGCGGAATATGTGCAGCAACGACAGTTGATCACCCGCTTAGATCCCCATTTACCCTTATTGTGGCTGCGTCGCATTGCGATAAAACGCGTATTAAATAATTTATTGGAAAATGCACTGCGCTACAGTGACGGCGCTATTGAAATTAGTAGTGGCTATCAGCGTCAAAAGAAATTGGTTTATTTTGAAATCCGGGATCACGGCCCTGGTATTCCAGAGCATAAAATGCAAGCCATGTTTACGCCATTTGTGCAAGGCGATGAAGCGCGGGGCAGTGGCGGCTCTGGCTTAGGCTTGGCCATTATTAAAAAAATTATTGATACGCACTCAGGTGAAGTTCGCTTAAGCAACCATGCGCAGGGCGGCTTAGTCGTAACTGTACTCATTCCTTTACAAAAAAATCATTAGTTTGTGTTTTTTGTAACGTTCGTCAACCATGCTTGACGCAAAGTTAAAATATACACATCTCTTTACACTTATTTCGTCTCTAACATCATTACATTTGTATGAAGCTGTGGTAAAAACAGTAACGAAGCCGTTAAAACGTACTTGGCTTTATCCATAAAAACAACATTCTCGCGATGATGCCCATCACCAACCAAGTGAAAGGTGTTAACGCTGGTTAATAAGAGCGTTTTACGATAAATAAACGCCAGCATAATGATATAAAAACAATAGTTTTAAGGAGCAACACCTTGGTGAACATGAAAAAAGCCCTACTGGCATCGGCCATCAGCATAGCGATCTCAGGCTCTGCGCAGGCCGGCATTCAGCAATTAAAAGTGGCCAACGGCCAAAGCGTGCATGAAGTTATTGGTGCTGTATCAGCTTCTATTGACGAGCAAGCCCAAACGCCCAGCGCATGGTACGTATTATTAAATGCCCCTGCCACTACCGAAGCTTTAAGCGGTCAGCAATATAATGTGCAGCTTGCGCAGCAAATTACCGCTCAAGTTGAAACTTTACAACAAGACATCACGGCGCAATTATCAGTATTAGATGCAGATGCACAAGTTTTAGCAACGACTAAAAACTTAGCAGCCGGTCTCGTTGTGCAGGCTAGCCCAGAGGCTTTAGTTGCACTGCGTGCGAATCCTGCCGTGGTTGATATTATGCCTATTTATGACAGCGAATTGCATGTTGCCGATAGCGCGCCCTACATCAAAGCGAAACAAATTGTTGATGCCGGTTTAGCCACGGGCGCCAATACTCGCGTGGCTATTTTAGATACCGGTATCGATTATACTCATAGCCTATTAGGTGGCCCAGGCACGGCAGAGGCTTATAGCGCAGCTATTGCCGCCTCTGCACAAAGCACGGCTCCAGCTTGGCCACAAGGGAGTGTGATTGGTGGTTACGATTTTATTAATAATGATCCAAACCCAATTGACCCTGCGGCAGAAGGCCATGGTACTTGGGTCGCCAGCGCTGTTAATGGTATTGCCCCTGAAACATCTTTTTATGGTTATAAAGTGTGTGCGCCTGCACCGGTCAACTGTACGGGTGTGGCACAACTTCGTGCTTTAGAAGCGGCGATGGATCCCAATGGTGATGGTAACTTAGAAGACCGCGTTGATATTATCAACATGTCTTTAGGTGGTCAGTTTGGTTCAACGCAGAGAACTTCAGGAACCCAATTTTTAATTCACCGTGCCGTGAATTTGGGTGTGAACGTGGTGATTTCTGCCGGTAACGATGGCAATATTCCGTTTCGTGTTGGTGGCCCTAGCACCACACCTAATGCGCTATCAGTAGGTGCAATGACCAACCCAGCAACCTCAGTGGGTGTTTTTGAAAGTGCTAAGATCGACGGTGATGATGTGGCAGTAGTTGCCGCGGGTTTTAACAAGTCTTTTGATTTTAGTTTTAACTCTAGCACCACGCCGTTAGTGGTTATTCCAGGAAGTTACCTTGCCTGTGATCCTTTGGCTGAAGATGTGGATTTAACGGGTAAAGCGGTATTGTTATCGCGTGGTACCTGCGGCTTCGTGGTAAAAGCCAAGGTAGCACAAGATCGCGGTGCCGCCTTTGTTATTATTGCCAATAGCAACCCGGGTGAAGCGCCGATTGTTGCGGGTGGTACTGATGATTCGGTGACAGTGCCAACTGTCATGATTACCAAAGAAATTGGCGATACCATCAAAGCCAAATTAGATGCTGGCGAAGTAGTGAGCTATGACATTAAATCTGCTGCTAAATCCGGTGCGGGTGCGACAGCCGATTTCACATCACGTGGTCCATCAATGGATGGTTTATTAAAGCCTGAAATTACCGCGCCAGGTGTGCAAATTCAAATGGCACGAACCGGTACGGGCACAGGTACTTCAAGAGCAAATGGTACCTCATTCTCCGCACCGATTACTGCTGGTGGTGTGGCTTTAGTGCGTGAGTTATTGCCAGAGCGTAATGCTTCTGAAATTAAAGCAACATTAATGAACACGGCCAATATGGACGTGTACTTGACACCAAAAGCCATTAATCCAGACGCAAAATTAGCGCCAATCAGCCTGATCGGTGCCGGCTTAGTGGATGTGGCAAAAGCAGTCAGTTCGCCTGTTGCGGCATGGGTACATGATACCGCTTTTGATACCAAACAAGCGGCTTTGTCTTTTGGTCTGCAAACGCTAGATAGCGTCAGCTCCATGACAAAAACAGTGACAGTTAAAAACTTTAGCGCTAACCCAAAAACTTACCAATTAAGTGCCCAAGCGCGTTACGCTGATAAAGCGGCGACCGGCGCCTTAAATTGGAGCATGCCAGCCAGTATTACTGTGCCAGCCGGTCAAACTGTTAACTTTGATGTGACTTTGACTATTGACCCGGCTAAATTGCCAGCATTTACATTAAGCAATGGCGTGTATTACAGCCCATTGATGGCCGCTTCTCAGCTCGATGTGTCTGAATATGATGGGGCGATTGTTTTCAACGATGCTGCAACCAGCACAGCGAACGACTTACATCTGGTTTATCACATTATCCCGAAAGCCGCAGCGAAACTGCGCTTAGAAGGTGAATTAGTCAGTGGCAAAGCCGTGACCAAAGTGACCAATACCGGTGTTGTAGAAGTTGAGCCTTTTGCTTCAACCTTAGTGGCTGCGTCGCCAGTCAATGCGGCCTTGAATCCTAAGCATGATATTCGTGCGGTAACGCTTGATATTGAAGAAGCGGCTTTCTGTAGTGCAGGTTATGCGTTGTATCCAACGATCCATTTAGAAGGTGGCGTAAATCATTTATTACAAGGCAACTATTCAGTTGATTTGGATGTGAATAACGACGGTGTGTATGACTTTACCATGAACACCCTACTGTTAACACGTTTAGGCGCAACAACTTACGCTGCATATCCAGGTGTGTTTGTGTCCTTTAATACTCGTTTTGGTACCACTTCAGGTAGCATTGCTGATGCTATTCATTATGCCGGTGGGAAACAAGTTACACTTGAGGCGTGTTTTAACCAAGTGGGTTTGACGGCAGCAGATTTAGGTCGTACCGTTAATGCACGTGTTAGAACAAGTAGTGACTCTTACTCACTGACAGCAACGAACATTGCCGATTCACTGACCACCACAATGACCATTGCACCATCACCAGCGGTAACATTATCAAGCAGTGCCGAAGTCGCGCCAACGCCAGCAGCTGCTGAGACTACTGCCGCAGATGACGATACCGTTGTTACTAAGCTGCAACCCGGTGAGTCTGCTTACTTGATGCGTCCAGCAGGGGATAATCGTAGTTTTGTGATGATTTCTGCCGCAGCAGAAGCCATTGCCGTAGCCGATTACTCAGCCCCAATGGCAGCGCCAACAGTTACCGCAAACCAAACTTTCTCCGTGAATGAAAATACGGCGACAGGTACGGTGATTGGTACCATTGATGCAGAAAGTGATTTCCGTTCTGCGATAGCCGAGTTTGTTGTTCTGGGCAGTTCTTCTTCGGTCATCAAAGTAGAAAGCAACGGTGACATCGTTGTTGCCAATGCGGCTTTACTGGATTACGAAGCGGGTCTGATGTCAGTACAATTTGAAGTGGCAGCAATGGATACGGCAGGGAGTGTCTCTAGCCCAGCGAGCGTAACAGTAAATGTGGTTAACGTTGCAGATGCCATGCCGACCTTAACGGCCTCGGTGAGTATGGCAACCTTAGCATCGGGTACTGCTGCAGGAACTGTTGTCGGTTCTGTTACTGCACAAGCAAAAGAGTCGGGTGCGACGATCAGCTCAGTAACGACGAACAATTCATTGTTTGCCGTACAAAATGGCCAGTTAATTCTGACGCGTTCACCGAGCCGTGATGATGCAAAAACTCATAGCATTACGATCACCGCTCGTGACACTGCAGGCTTACAAGCAACGGCTAACGCCAGTGTTACTGTAACGCATAAGAGCTCAGGTGCTTTCGGACTGTTTGGTCTGTTATTGGTGCCGGTGCTGTTTATCCGTCGCCGCTTTGCTAAAAAAGCGTAATTAAACTTTCGCTTTAAACTAAAAAACCTCCGACATTGTCGGAGGTTTTTTTTATAGCTTAAACCAAAGTTTAAAGTTTATCGTAGATAGCTTGCAGATCATCTACGCTAAAATGATAAGACTTATTACAGTATTCGCATGACATATCCAGCCCGCCTAGGGCTTGCTGTTCTGCCACTACAGCACGGCCCAAGCTAAATAAAGCGGTTTCACACTTTTGCTTCGAGCAACCACAGACAAAGCTAATTGCTTGGCTAGGAAACACTTCAACCTGTTCTTGATGGTACAAGCGATAGAGCATGTCATTAGGTGGCAGGTCTAATAGCTCCTTCGCGGTAATAGTATCGGAAAGGGTGACTAAATCTTGAAAATCCTCTCGCGCTTTATCGGGGTCAACCGGTAATACTTGAAGCATAAGCCCGGCGGCTCGGCTTTTTTCGCCAATATCGGTGAATAAATAGAGGCGGGTAGGCAATTGCTCTGATTGATGAAAATACGCTTCCAGCGTTTCAGTTAAACTATTCCCTGTCAGCGGAATAATGCCTTGATAACGCTCGCCTTGAGTGGGGGTGATGGTGACTATTAAATAGCCATGCCCAATCAGTTCGTTAAAGCTCTCGCCTTGTAACTCGGCTTGCATTCGCACTACACCACGAAACTGTTGAAGGTGATTGCCATTTACCGCGGCGAATTTAACTGGGCCATCACCTTGCAGCTGAACGGTGATTTCGCCTTCAAACTTTAAGGTAGCGGTGAGTAAGCTGGTCGCCATAACCAGTTCCGCCAGTAATTGCTTAACGGGTAATGGATATTGGTGATGTTCTAACATGTGTTCTAGGCTGTCACTCGCATAAGCTAATTCACCGCGAACATGTTTTTGTTGAAATAGAAAACGTATCAATGCATCCGAAGCCATGCTGGTTTCTCTCACTGCTGGGATTTTAATAATAATAATTGCCGCCGCTCTTTTTTATCGGGTTTGGTATCCGGATGCGGTGCAAATAAAGAGTTGGTTTTACGTAATTCCGCGCGCTCTGCGCGCCGCTGCGTACTTTCAGCGGTTTCTTCATAAAGTTGTTGTGCCAAAGGTGCAGCTAAACGCTTTTCTGTTAAGCCGGTCACGATCACAATTTTTTCATCTACGCCTTGCGCTAAACGAATGGTTGCTCCAATCTCAACTTGACGACTTGATTTACAACGTTGGCCATTGTAATGAACCTTTCCACCGTCGATCATGTCTTTAGCTAACGCACGTGTTTTATAAAAGCGGCAGCCCCATAACCACTTGTCTAAGCGAATATTCTGCGGCGCTTTTTTATCAGTGTGATGTTGAGTTGTCATCTTTTACCTGTAAATTGTTCGACCATGGTAAATTCTTTCACGTATAGACAAAGGTTATCACGAGTTGCGTTGACTAAAAACCATGGCCACCCTGATGGTCGGTTTGGCTATTATAGTGGAAAAGTTCTTTTTGGCTTACAATCAGAGTCATTTTTATGGTTATAAGTTTGTAAATAAGCACGGCAAAGCTTGTTGATGCCGTTGCAACTCAGTAAGATGCCTTTAGCTTAATATCAGGATGAGAGTATAAATTTGAGTTTCTCAATGTCCCTTCTTCAGTTGCCCACGCAGCTACAAAGGCTGCCGTTACGGCCGCTTCGCAGCGCCTTAAATCTGTTGCTGCTGTTGATATTAGCCTGGCTGCTCGCAAAATTGAGTTGGCAGTTACTGCCATCGCCTACCGCACCGGCCTTAACGGTGTCCAGCAGTACTCATAACGGCAACGTTAATCATGAAGTACCGCAAGATTTAAACAACTTAACGCGCTATGCGCTATTTGGTGAAGCAGCACCAGAAACGGCCGCGCCAGTGGCGGTGGTTACTGAAGCGCCAAAAACACAATTAAATGCCAAATTAACGGGCTTAGTGGCTGTGCCCGCTAAGCCTGAAGCCGGTAGTGCCATTATTGAGCAACGCGGCACAGAGGTGACTTACGCTGTTGGTGATAATCTTGAGGGTACCCGTGCTAAATTGCATCAGGTGTTAGACGATCGCGTATTGCTGGAAATTAATGGTCGCTATGAAACCTTAATGCTGGATGGTGTCGAATTTACACGTATCGCGCAAGCAAATGCCGGCTTAGGCCGGGAAGATAATGCCGATGCCTATGCCGTAGAAGAGCCCATAGTGTTAGCGCAACCCATTGCGACAGGGTTTAATACACCTGAAGTGCAGGCTCGCCGTGATGAGATTATGGCTGAGCCGATGAAGTTTTTCGATTATGTGCGGGTGACACCGGTACAGCGAGATGGACAGCTTGCGGGTTATCGTTTGATGCCAGGCAAAGATATTGCTGTCTTTCAACAACTCGGTTTTTTAGAAGGCGACCTGGCCATTGAGATCAATGGTGTGGCGCTAAATGACATGCAACAAGCGTTGCGAGTAATAAATGATATGCGCGATGCCACAGAAGCATCGGTAAAGGTTGAACGAGATGGCGAAATCAGAGATATTCTGTTTAGTCTGTCACAATAATATAATGATAAAAATTGGTTAATCTCTCATGAAATCAGGCTTTTTCCTCCGGAACAAAGGGCGCACTCTTGCAAGCATGATGTTAGCTGCGTTGCTCAGCTTTTCAGTGGCCGCAGATAGTGACATTAAGTACTCGCCAAACTTTAAAGGTACCGACATTAATGAGTTTATTAATATCGTCGGTATGAATCTGAAAAAAACCATTATTGTAGACCCGCAAGTACGGGGTCGGATCAATGTGCGTAGTTACGATATGCTGACCGAAGAGCAGTATTATCAATTCTTCCTCAATGTGCTGGAAGTATACGGCTTTGCCGTTGTCGAAATGGACAGCGGCATTATGAAAGTCGTGCGCAACAAAGATGCGAAGACATCCAATATACCGGTAGTGGGGGATGATGATCCGGGCTTTGGCGATGAAATGGTGACGCGGGTGGTTCCGGTGCGTAACGTCTCGGTTCGCGAATTAGCCCCCTTGTTACGGCAGTTTGTTAACCAGGGTGGTGGTGGCCACGTGGTAAACTATGACCCTTCTAATGTTATTATGATGACGGGCCCTGCTGCCCTCGTGGCGCGCTTGGTTGATATTATTCAACGCGTGGATAAAGCGGGCGATCAGGAATTAGAAATCCTGAAACTGAATTATGCTTCTGCTGCCGAAATCGTTCGTATTTTAGAAAATATCTATCGTTCACAGAATCGTGGTGAACAACCTGATTTCCTTGTGCCGAAAATTGTCGCAGATGAACGTACCAATAGCGTTATTGTCAGCGGCGAAGCGCAAGCCCGTGAGCGCGTGATTGCGTTGGCCAAACGCTTGGATGCGGAATTACAAACCAGCGGCAATACCCGAGTGTTGTATCTGAAATACGCCAAAGCTGAAGATCTTGTGCCAGTGTTAAAAGGCGTCAGTGATTCTATTGTCGCTGAAGCGCAAGGTGCACAGCAAGCGACACCGCAAGCCGCACGACGCAGTGGCGGTCGTGAAATCAGTATTGAAGCGCATCCAGATAGCAATTCTTTAGTGATAACAGCACAACCCGATATGATGCGCTCCCTCGAAGATGTCGTAAGGCAGTTAGACATTCGCCGTGCGCAGGTGCTAGTTGAAGCGATTATTGTCGAAGTGTTTGATGGCACGGGCACCGATTTTGGTGTGCAATGGTTAAATGAAAATGGCGGTGGCACCAACTTTACCGGCACTAATACGATTCCAATCGTGAATATTGCAGCGGGCGCGGCACAAGCGTCACAAATTACTCGCGGTACTACCACACAATCTCGTGATCCCACCACCGGCGAATTGATAACGACCACTACCGCCGATAGTAATCGCGATTATACCCAGCTAGCCACTGCTTTGCAGAGCTTAAATGGCGCCTTGTTAGGGTTTTATAATGGTAATTGGGCCGCCATTTTGCAGGCTGTGCGTACCAGCACCAACTCTAATGTTCTGGCGACGCCACATATCACCACCATGGACAACCAAGAAGCGATTTTCTTAGTCGGTCAAGAAGTCCCGGTGATTACCGGTTCAACCGTTGGCTCTAACAATACTAACCCTTTTCAACAAGTACAGCGCCAAGAAGTGGGTATCAAGCTAAAAGTTACTCCACAAATTAACGAAGGCGATGCGGTACAGTTAGTGATTGAGCAAGAAGTATCCAGTATTGGCGGCACCACCGCGGTTGATATTACGATTAACAAGCGTGAAATTAAAACCACCGTGATGGCCGATGACGGCGCCACTATTGTACTGGGTGGGTTAATTGACGAAGACGTGCAAGAAAGTGAATCAAAAGTTCCGCTGTTAGGTGACATACCTATTCTGGGGCATTTATTTAAATCAACCAGTGTCAGTAAGCGTAAACGTAACCTGATGGTATTTATTAAAGCGACCATCGTTCGTGACGGTAGCGCTATTAGTGGCATCAGTAAGCAAAAATACAACTTTATTCGTGCTGAGCAATTAAAACGGGAAGAAGAAGGTATTCGTTTAATGCCGCTGACCAAGCAAGCCGTGTTGCCTGAATGGGATGAATCGTTGAAATTACCGCCCAGTTTTAACGAATATATTGAGCAGCAAAACCGGCCAGCTGTTGATGGGAAGAAAGAACAATGATGAGCGATGTCGCCGACCTGGAAATAACACCGGTCAGCAGCAAAATCCGCTTACCGTTCGGATTTGCTAAACGCTATGGTGTGTTATTGCAGCAACAATCGCAAAATTGGGTGCTGTATGTGCAGCCGACTACGACGCCACAAGCTTTGCTTGAGGTGCGTCGTTTGTTGGCAGAGCCTTTTACAGTGCAGAAGCTGGATGCTGCAGCCTTTGAGGTGTTGCTCGAAGCCTCTTATCAACGCGATTCTTCGGAAGCGCAGCAGTTGATGGAAGATATTGGCAACGAGGTCGATTTGGCCTCGCTTGCTGATGAGATCCCTGAAGCAGAAGATTTACTAGAAAACGAAGATGACGCGCCGATCATTAAATTAATTAACGCTATGCTCGGTGAGGCCATCAAGCTAGGCGCGTCAGATATTCATGTTGAAACCTTCGAAAAAGCCTTAATTATTCGATTTCGGGTTGATGGGTTATTGCGGGAAGTGCTGCGACCACATCGGCGTTTATCCAGCTTATTGGTATCGCGAATTAAAGTCATGGCCAAGTTAGACATCGCTGAAAAGCGTTTGCCACAAGATGGTCGTATTAGTTTACGTATTGCCGGTCGCGCAGTGGATGTGCGGGTATCCACCATGCCATCGAGTCATGGCGAGCGTGTGGTACTGCGGTTACTTGATAAAAATAACTCGCATCTGAATTTAGCCGATTTGGGGATGACCCCTGCGGTAGAGCAGCTATTCTCGCAACTCATTTTAAAACCACATGGCATTATTTTGGTCACGGGCCCTACCGGCTCGGGTAAAAGCACCACCTTGTATGCCGGTTTAACCGAAATCAACACCAAAGATCGGAATATTTTAACGGTCGAAGATCCGATTGAATATGAATTAGAAGGTATTGGCCAAACGCAGGTTAATAGCAAAGTGAATATGACCTTTGCTCGCGGCTTGCGTGCGATTTTGCGCCAAGACCCCGATGTGGTGATGGTCGGTGAAATTCGCGATCTTGAAACAGCACAAATTGCCGTACAAGCCAGCTTAACCGGTCACTTAGTCTTATCTACTTTGCACACGAATACGGCCGCCGGTGCCATTACCCGCTTAGAAGATATGGGGATTGAAGCCTTTTTACTGTCTTCGAGTTTACTCGGCGTGTTGGCGCAACGATTAGTGCGAACCTTGTGTCCGCACTGCAAAGCCGCGCATGTACCTGATAAAGAAGAACGTCATTTACTCTCGGCCAATAAAACAACAAACTTGTTGATTTATCGGGCTACTGGGTGTGAGCACTGTAACTTTAGTGGTTACAAAGGCCGTACCGGCATCCATGAGCTGATTGTGGTCGATGATCAAATGCGTGAGATGGTGCATAACGGTAAGGGCGAGCAACATATTGAAAAATACGCACGTCAATTCAGCCCCAGTATCCGCAGCGATGGTTTTAGTAAGGTGTTAGCCGGTATTACAACGCTAGAAGAAGTATTACGGGTTACCCGTGAGGATCTGTAATGGCGGCCTTTGAATATCAAGCCTTAGATGCCTTTGGTAAAAAAGCCAAGGGGGTATTAGAAGCCGATAATGCCCGCCAAGCGCGACAGTTATTGCGTGAGCGTAAATTAACGCCTTTGGTGGTCGAAGTGGCCTCGCAGCAAGAAAAAATGCTGGCCAGTGGCAAAAGTTGGTTGAAACGCAAAATATCAGCGGCCGAGCTGGCGCTGATCACTCGGCAAATTGCCACCCTAATTGCTGCCGCGTTACCGATTGAAAGTGCTTTATTGGCCGTAGCCGAACAGTGTGACAAGCCGCGTTTAAAAAATATGATGATGTCGGTGCGCTCTAAAGTTGTTGAGGGTTATAGCCTCGCTGAGGGCTTAGCCGAATTTCCACATGTGTTTGACCATCTGTATCGCTCAATGGTGGCGGCAGGCGAAAAATCTGGGCATTTGGATCAGGTACTTAATCGCTTAGCCGATTATACCGAGCAGCGGCAGCATATGCGTAATCAGATCATTATGGCCTCGGTCTACCCGATCGTTATGGTCGTGGTGTCGTTACTGGTCATCGGTATTTTATTGGCGGCAGTTGTACCAAAAATTACTGAGCAATTCGAATACATGGGGCAACAATTGCCCGCACTCACCCGATTTATGATCAATGCCAGTGAGTTTACGCAAAGCTACGGCGTTATTCTTGTCGTCGGGCTGTTATTGTTGCTGGTGGGTTGGCAACGATTATTACAGCGGCCTGCATTTCGGTTGCGCTATGATCGGCGTATTCTCAGAGTTAAAGTGATTGGCCGCATCGTCAACAGTGTAAACACTGCGCGGTTTGCACGAACGCTAAGTATTTTAAATGCCAGTGGTGTGCCGTTATTAGATGCTATGCGCATTAGCGCTGATGTGTTAGCCAACAGTTATATGAAACAAAGCGTGGCAGAAGCCGCGGCGAGAGTGCGGGAGGGTACCTCGTTAAAAGCAGCTTTAGAGCAAACTAAACTGTTTCCACCGATGATGCTGCATATGATTGCCAGCGGTGAAAAAAGCGGTCAACTTGATTCGATGCTAGGACGTGCCGCCGATACCTTAGACCGTGAATTTGAAATGACCATGACTGTTTCGTTAGAGATTTTTAAACCTTTAGTGGTTATTGTCCTAGCGGTAGTGGTGTTTCTGATCGTCTTGGCAATTCTATTGCCGATTTTAGAGCTTAATAATATGGTAGGAAAATACTAAATGAAAAAGAGTGCCGGTTTTACCTTGCTGGAAGTGATGGTGGTTATCGTCATCCTAGGATTGCTAGCCAGCTTTGTCGTGCCAAATTTAATGGGCAATCAAGAAGAAGCCGCTCGTCAAAAAGTCGTGGTGGACATTCAACAATTAGAAAATGCGTTAGATATGTACCGCTTGCGCAATAGCTTCTATCCCACCACGGAGCAAGGGTTAGAAGCCTTGGTCACCGCACCGACTTCGCAACCGGTGCCACGTTCTTACCCTGAAGATGGCTTTATTCGTCGTTTACCCAAAGATCCTTGGGGTGAAGAATACATTTTGATCAGCCCTGGCCAAATGGGTCGCTTAGATGTGTTTAGTAAAGGGCCGGATCGGGTCGCGGGTACAGATGACGATATTGGTAATTGGAATTTAGACGGTAGCAATTCAGGCAATAATTAATGCGGCGTGCTGCGGGCTTTACTTTATTGGAAGTGATGCTGGTGATACTGTTAATCGGCATCCTGGTGTCAACGGTAGTACTGAGTTTTGGTAATGACTCAGTGCAAGACCGTTTAGACAAAGAAGTAAATCGCTTTCAACAAGTGTTTCAGCACTTTGCTGAAACGGCTGAATTGCAGCAACAAGAATGGGGCCTAGTGGTCACAGAAAATAGCTACGCTTTTGTGTTATACAGCGATGATGGTTGGCAGTGGGTTGAAACCCCAACGGCTGCGGCAGCCTATCAATTACCTAGCGGCCTGTTATTGCAGTTAGAGCTAGAGGGGTTGCCGGGCGCTGAGCAAAATTTGTTGAGTCAGTTAGAGTTTGACACGCCCGAGTTAACAGAATTAGCTGAAACGGCGGCTGAGCCACCGCTTCCTAAGGTCTTTATGTTGTCGTCCGGTGAAATCAGCCCGTTTCGATTACAGTTTCGATGGCGTGAAAATGGTGAAACCTTAGAGCAAACGGTCGGCACCGATTTTAGTATCCCGTTAACACGTTTTGAATTAGGTAATCGTTAATGCGCCAGCGTGGTTTTACCTTATTAGAACTCTTAGTCGCGTTAGTGATTTTTGCCACCGCGGGTGTGGCGATTATGCAAGCCAGCACAAATCACATGCGCGCCTTACTGCAATTAGAAGAGTTAACCATTGCCAGTTATGTCGCGAACAATCAATTGCAACAAGCACAATTTTCGCGAACTTGGCCTCCGCGTGACTTAGAACAAGGCGAAGTCGAGATGGCAAACCGCACCTGGCGTTGGCAAATGCGTGCCACCACAGTGCCGGATCAAGACTTGCGCGAGTTGACGGTCAGTGTACGTTTAGAGCAGCAGCCCGACGTGGTGATATATCAGCTTAAAACCTATGTTGGGCGGCTTGATGAATAACCGTGGATTCACGTTTTTAGAAATGTTGTTGGTGATGGCGCTGTTTGCCATCGTAGGTTTATCTTCCGTAGCCGTTTTGAGCACCGTGACGCAAAGCGATGCTGCCTCTAAGTTATCTATCGCCCGTTTGCAACAATTACAACGCGCGATGCTGTTGCTAGAGCGCGACTTTATGCAAATCAGCCCTCGTTATGTGCGCATTGAAGGTGATGCACCGCGGCAAGAGCGGTTGTGGGGTGAGCAGTATTTGCTTGAAAGTGAAGATCATGGGGTCAGTTTTACGCAGCAAGGTTGGCGTAATCCGGGCATGTTATTGCCGCGCAGTGAAGTGCAAGCGGTGGCTTATCGTTTACAAGATGGCCAGTTACAACGCTTGTTTAATGTCTATGTCGATGCCGTTAATAATACCGAGCCACAACAACAAAATTTATTAGCTGAGGTTGAGCAATTTCAACTGACGTATTACAGCGCTGGCGAGTGGGAAGAGCGCTGGCAGCACCAATATTTGCCAGAAGCGATCAAAGTGCGCATTAAGCAACGCGATTTAGGTGAGTTAGAACGGATCTTTGTGTTACCCAATGCGCTTTGGCGCAAGGGGGGATTATGAGCATACGCCAATCGCAACAGGGCGTGGCTTTAGTCACCGTTATTATGATTGTGGCCATCATCACTGTGCTGGCCGTTGGCATGAGTAGCCGTTTGCAATTGCAATTGCAACGTCAGCAAAATTTACAACAACAACAACAAGCTTTTTGGTATGGCATGGGGGCAGAAGCCTTTGCCCGCGTGTTGTTACGTCGCTCCTTAGCGGGTGCGGAGACGGTGCATTTAGGCCAAGATTGGGCTGCGCAGGGCGCCAGTTTTATGGTCGAAGATGGTCAAATTGCCGGTGAAATTCAAGACTTACATAGTTGTTTTAATTTAAATGCTTTGCAACAGCAACCGGACCGAACTCAGCCAGGCCAATTGCAGCAAACGTTAGCTCAGCGTAGTTTTCAACGTTTGTTAGAACAAGTCGTGCCGGAGCTGAGTATGCCTGCAGAATATTTAACGGCTCGGGTGAGTGATTGGTTAGATGCTGATAGTTTGCTCAATACCGCTGGCGGTGCTGAGCAAGATGATTATGCCAGTTTAGCTTTTCCCTATTACACCGCGAATAGTTTGTTTGTATCGGTAACCGAGTTGCGATTGATGCTTGATTTAACACCGGCAGATTATCAATTACTGCTGCCTTATGTTTGTGTTGTGCCAGAGCAAGCTGAATGGTTGTTAAACGTGAATACCTTAACCGAAGATCGCGCGGCCTTATTAATGGCATTGCTACCGGAGTTAACCGAAGCACAAGCCCAAGAAGCCATCTTATCGCGACCAGAAGAGGGTTATACTGATGTGGACAGCTTTTTGCAAAGCAGCGCCTTGGCCGGTTTAACTGTGCCAGATGATGTGAAAAAAGTACTGACCGTTAAGTCTGATCACTTTACACTGCTAGCAACCACTGCCTACTTAGAAACCGGTTTTCGGCTGACAGTGGTATTCAAACGAGAAGAAAATAATGCAATCAAGGTATTGGCTCGGCGTTTTGGAGGCCAGGGATGAATGAACACATAATTATCAGGCTGGGTAGTCAGCCTGAGCAAAGCATCAGTTGGTTGGTCTGGGCGCCGTTAACGCAAGAAGTGATCGCGAGTGGCGAAATTGCCGCTGTCAGTGAATTACCGCAACTCGCCGCAAGGCTGGGTGCGGATCGTGCCGTAGTGGCTCTGGTACCTGCAGCCGATGTGTTACTGAAAAAAGTAGCGTTGCCAGCAAAACCGAACAAGCAATTGCTCCAAGCTTTGCCTTACATGCTTGAAGAAGAGCAAGCCGAGGATATTGATAAACTTTATATTACGCTGGGTAAGGTAGAACAGCTAGCCGAACAATATTGGCAACAAGTGGCCATTTGTCAGCGACAACGACTAGAGCAATGGTTAGGGTGGTTACAACAGGCTGGCTTTAAGGTAGTGCGCTTGGTGCCTGATGCTTTATTGCTGCCCGCTACCCGCTTACCTTGTTGTATTGAGTTACAGCAACAATGGTTACTGCGGCAAGATGAGTGGCAGGCAACCTCAATTGAAAGCGGTTGGTGGCCAGATTATTTGGCTTTAGCACAATTGCCGCAAGTGCTCAGTTATAGCCCATGGCCAGCACATGTGCAGCATTTGCATGATACAGCAGCGCCTGAGCTACCTTTAGCCTTGCTCGCGAAAGGCCTAAACGAAACCGATTTTAATCTGTTGCAAGGTTCATATGCACCAAAGCGAGCACAGAATCGTTATTGGCAACAATGGAAATTAACGGCGATGATCGGCGGCCTATGTTGTTTACTGTATTTTGTGCAGCTTGGCACGGAAGTATATCAACAAAAACAACAGTTAGCGGCGACAGAGCAGCAACTGCGTGCCTTGTATCTCGATACTTTCCCGAATGATCGCATTGTCAATTTGTCTAGGCAAGTACGGCAAAAACTGCAAACCGTAGGTGCTGGTAAGCAAGAGCCGCATTTCTTAAATTTATTAGCGGTTCTACAGCAGCGGTTAGAAAAGCTTCCTGATCTGAAATTAGATTCGCTTCGCTACGATGCCTCTCGGCAAGAATTACGTTTTGGTGCCAGCGCCGCCGGTTTTCAGAGCTTTGAGCAATTAAAATCACAACTAGAGCAGGCCGGCTATCAAGTCGAACAAGGCGCACTGAGTAACGATGGTAATCGGGTACAAGGCTCTGTTGTGATGCGAGGTGCAGTATGAAGCAACGCTTTTTTCAATGGTGGTATGGCCTAGCGTCACGTGAACAACGCCTAGTATTAATTGCAGTGCCTTTAGTGATACTTGGGGTTTTTTATTGGTTAATCTGGCAGCCGTTACATCAGGCTAAGCAGCAAAATGTGGTTGCTTTACAACAAATGCAACAACAGTTGATCGCTTTACAACAAGCTAAGCCGCTATTACAGCTGGGTGATACCAGCCCAGAACGCGTAGGTGGCAGTTTAGCGCAGATTATTAGTAATAGTGCACGTAGCTTTAATATTCGGGTCAGTCGGATGCAACCGCAAAATGATCAGTTGCAATTGGTGCTAGATGATATTGCTTACGCACAATTATTACCGTGGTTACACCAATTACAGTATCAAAATGCGGTGCGTTTAGTCAGTTTAGACATTGGCGCCACTGATAAACCGGGTATCGTTCGCGTGCGCAGAATGGTTATTGAGTAGTATGAAAAAATATTGGAAGTATGTTTTAGTTTGTTTGCTGGCTTATAGTGTTTTTATGTTCGTTCTGACGCCAGCCAGTTGGTGGCTTCGCTTAGCGCCCTTACCGGCTACTGTGCAGTTAGGCACGGTTACTGGCACATTATGGCGCGGCGAAGTACAAGGTATCGCTTATCAAAACCTCGTGTTACCGACATTAGAATGGCAACTCGCGCCATGGTCATTATTGACGCTGCGAGCCAAAGTTAGGTTTCAAGCCGGCAGTGTGCAGCAAGAGCAGCAGCCTTACATGCAAGGCACTTTAATTGCAGGTTTTAGCGGGATGCAACTGCAGCAATCCTTATTAAAAATGCCTGTGGCATCCGTGGTGCCGATGTTGCAATTACCGCTACCCGTGCAAGCTACGGGGAATTTGCTGTTGCAAATAGACCAACTTAATTTAAGACAAGGTGCGTGTCAGCAATTGCAGGGCCAGGCGTCATGGCTTGATGCCAAGCTACAACCGCCAACAGGGCAATGGCTAGATTTACAGCAATTACATGCCGATCTCAGTTGTGAGCAGGATCTGCCGGTGCTGGTAACCGATGCCAATAACGTGCTGTCCTTAGATATTCGCGCGAGTATCAAGCCAAATGGTCGTTTGACGGTACAGGGCAGCCTAAAACCGGCGGCCGACTTACCCGAAGAGGTGCATCAAGCGATGCGCTTTGTCGGGCAGCCGGATGCGAATGGCCGTTATTCATTAAACTTTTGATGGCGGCTCTCATAAATAGCCGGTAGCAGTTGGTGGTAATCGGTAACCGCAGCATAGTCACTGAAGCTATTATGCGGTTTTTGACTGTCTGGGTTAGCCACCGCCAATAGATGCTTAATACCAAACTGTTCTGCGGCTTGTAAAATGGCTAAGCTGTCATCAACGAATAAGGTTCGATTAACATCAAAACCTAACCGATGTTGCAGTTTTTGCCAGAGCAGTTGGCTTTCTTTCGTTACGCTAAACTCATGCGTCGAGATTAACTCTTCAATATAGTTAGCAAGATCAGTGCGTTCGAGCTTTAAAGACAAGCTGTCAGGATGCGCATTAGTCACCAGCACAATATGTCGCCCGGTGGCTTTTAGGGCAGTGAGAAAAGCCGGCACATCTGCGCGCATTTGGATTTTATGGATAATTTCACGCTTTAATTCGGTGATCGGTAATTGCAGTCTTTTGCCCCAGTAATCCAGGCAATACCATTCTAGTTTACCTTGCAAACGTTGGTATTCTTCTGCCAATTCAGCCGCCGCTTGCTGAGGGCTGATACCGCTAATTTCAGCCCAGCGCAGGGGTAAATGCTGTTGCCAAAAGTAATTATCAAAGTGCAAATCGAGCAGGGTGCCATCCATATCGAGCAAGACGGTGTCGATTTCTGACCATTGCAGCATAGGTTTTTCCTATTAATCGTTTTATAGTAGTGTTTGATGTTAAGTTTACCAGAGAGCCCAGTATGACGCAGCGTAACAGCGACAAACAAAAACCAGAAATTCTTGCGCAGGAAATTGTCGCTCAAAGTCGATTGTTTAAAATTGAGCAATTAGAGTTACGGTTTAGCAATGGGGTAGAGCGCACTTACGAAAGAATGCGTGGCAGTAATCGTGGTGCAGTAATGATTATTGCTTGCCCTGATCCCGATAATTTTTATCTGGTACGTGAATACTCGGCAGGCACCCATGATTATCAACTTGGCTTCCCTAAAGGCTTGATTGATCCTGGTGAAGACGTGGTGACAGCGGCTAATCGTGAACTCAAAGAAGAGATTGGTTTTGGCGCGAAGCGCTTCGTGCAATTAAAATCTCTGGCTTTAGCCCCAGGCTATTTTAATGCTACAATGCATATAGTATTAGCCTTCGATTTATACGTGGAGCGTCTGGCTGGCGATGAGCCAGAGCCACTGGAGCTAGTGAGCTGGTCACGTCAGCAAACGGATTTATTGCTGCAACAGGCCGATTTTACCGAAGCACGCAGCGTAGCTGCCTTGTTGCTGGCACAACAGTATTTGGAAGCGAATCCGGATGTTTTTAAGCAAACTGCTGGAACCTGTAAAAACGACAGCCCGTGAAGCGGGTGCCATTTTGTGGGAAATGTACCAAACTGGTAATTTTACCGAACAACAAAAAAGTGACAGCAGTCCGGTCACCACCGCTGATCTGGCGGCTAATGCCCATATCATTGCACAATTATCGGCCTTAACGCCCGATATCCCGATCATCTCAGAAGAAACACATCTGGTTCCTTTAGCGCAGCGTTCAGATTGGCCACGTTATTGGTTAATTGATCCTATGGACGGTACGCAAGAATTTGTGGCCCGTAGTGGCGATTTTGCCGTGAGCATCGCTTTAGTGGAACATGGCTGGCCAGCGCTAGGGGTGATTTACTGGCCAAAAGAAGACGTTATTTATTACGCAACGCGCGGCAATGGTGCTTTTAAGCAGCAGGCAAACTTAATTAAACGCATCGCTGTACATCAACATCAAGCCGGTGAACAGCTGCGTATTGCGGTAAGTCGTCGCCAACCACGACAACCGATCATGGATTTGCTCAGTGTGACACAACAGGTCGAGTATATCCCGCTGGGTAGCTGCTCTTTAAAAAGCTGTTTGGTTGCTGAAGGTAAAGCCGATTGTTATTTACGGCTAGGTCCAACCGGTGAATGGGATACGGGCGCGGTGCATGTCATCGTTGAAGAGGCCGGTGGTAAAATCCTCGACAGTCAATTTGCCCCGCTGAGTTACAATCAGCGTGAAACCCTAGCCAATCCAGATTTTATGGTGATAGGTCAAGCTGCGGCTCCTTGGTCAGACTTAATTCGCGCAAAGAGCACTACGCGGATCCTGTAATTAAATTACCAAATTCTGTAAGTAAGCAACAGGCTGCAGCCCTTGCTGTTATTGGCTTACAGCCCGATTGCTTGTCAATAATCGCTATCTTTTATGTTTGAAAAACGCTATGCTTATCAGGTGTTTTTTGAACAAATTTCAGCCGTTTGTTCAAAACGCAACAAAATTTAAATAGTCCGCTAGAGACGCACCTTTACCTACAGTACCCTAGGAGTCAACAACATGTCCGATCTGGATCTGGGCCAATACGGCATCACGGATGTCGCGGAAGTCATTTACAACCCTTCATATGATTTACTATTCGCGGAAGAAACACGTAGTGATTTAACTGGGTATGAAAAAGGTAAACTCACAGAGTCAGGCGCCGTATCGGTTGATACGGGTATTTTTACCGGTCGTTCTCCTAAAGATAAATACATCGTTCGAGATGACACTACACGCGATACGGTTTGGTGGTCTGATCAAGGTAAAAATGACAACAAGCCTATTAGCACTGAAGTATGGACCGACTTAAAAGCGCTGGTCACCAAGCAATTATCAGGTAAGCGTTTATTTGTTGTTGATACCTACTGTGGTGCGAATGCCGATACTCGCTTAGCCGTTCGTTTTATCACTGAAGTGGCGTGGCAAGCGCATTTCGTTAAAAACATGTTTATTCGCCCAACAGACGCTGAGTTAGCGACCTACAAGCCTGATTTTATTGTGATGAATGGCGCGAAATGTACTAATCCTGATTGGCAGAAGCATGGCTTAAATTCAGAAAACTTTGTGGCTTTTAACCTAACTGAGCGTATTCAGTTAATTGGTGGCACATGGTACGGCGGCGAAATGAAAAAAGGTATGTTCTCTATGATGAACTACTTTTTACCGCTGCAAGGTATCGCTTCGATGCACTGTTCGGCCAACGTAGGTGCGGCAGGCGATGTTGCTGTCTTCTTCGGGTTATCAGGCACGGGTAAAACAACGTTATCAACTGATCCAAAACGTCAATTAATTGGTGACGATGAACACGGTTGGGATGACGCTGGTGTATTTAACTTTGAAGGCGGCTGTTACGCCAAAACGATCAACCTATCGAAAGAGAATGAACCTGATATCTTCAATGCTATCCGTCGTGATGCCTTGTTAGAGAACGTCACGGTCGCAGCTGACGGTAAGATTGATTACAACGATGGTTCTAAAACCGAAAACACGCGTGTCTCTTATCCGATTTATCATATCGATAATATCGTGACACCTGTATCCAAAGCGGGTCATGCGAAAAAAGTCATTTTCTTAACGGCGGATGCCTTTGGCGTGTTACCACCGGTATCAAAATTAACCAAAGAACAAGCGAAGTACCACTTCTTGTCTGGTTTTACGGCGAAACTGGCAGGCACCGAGCGTGGCATTACTGAGCCAACGCCAACCTTCTCTAGCTGTTTTGGTGCGGCTTTTTTAAGCCTGCACCCAACGCAATATGCGGAAGTATTAGGTAAGCGGATGGCAGCAGCAGGCGCTGAAGCTTATTTAGTGAATACCGGTTGGAATGGTTCTGGCAAGCGCATTTCGATTAAAGCGACGCGAGCTATTATCGACGCTATTCTAGATGGCAGTATCGAGAACGCAGAGTTTGTGCAATTGCCTTACTTTAATTTAGCCATGCCAAAACATCTGCACGATGTTGAAGATGGTATTTTGGATCCGCGTATGACGTATGCCAATGCGGCTGATTGGGAAGTGAAAGCTCAAGATCTGGCCAGCCGTTTTGTTAAGAACTTTGAAAAGTTTACTGACAATGCCGAAGGTAAAGCCTTAGTTGCTGCTGGCCCTCAGCTGTAATTACTGCGCGTTATTAAAAAAGCCAACCTCGTAAGGTTGGCTTTTTGCTTTTTAAGCCGCAGGTTCTGGTTTGTATTGCGCAAGTCCTCGCGGCTTTCTTTGTCTCGTTAATGACATTGATGCAAAGTTGGCGCTATGTCTCCGTTGTTGCCAGTGGGAATGGCAGAAGACGATTATGACTTCGCACGCTTTGCAATACCGTGAAAATGCGTTGGGCCGCCAGGCATCGTGGGGTCCATTTGAAAGTCGATATCGATAATCTCCCAACCTTCTTCCCCTAATGCATTTAAGTAAGCTTCAGCTTGCTCTACCGTTCGCCCTCTAAGAAAGCCAGTTTTTCCAGCGTTGGCAGAATCAATAATTTTATATTCCCACATAATCGTTTATCGCTCCTTTATTGCGGTATGGGCTAGGTTCTACATTGAGCCTTCAGCGGCTTGTTGTTGCATAAAATGCTGTTTAGACATCAGGTTGACTGTTTCGTCTAACTCAGAATAGACAATCAAAACCTCACCTGCTTTTAGTTGCCGCCGGATAGCTTGCACCTTGGCCGCTAAGGACACTTCTTGCTCACCGTAATCGGTGCCTTCGCGCAGCACAAAGCTTTCAATTAAGTTATCTAACGTGGTGGGGTCGATATCGGTATAAGAAATAATCATAGGTTAAGTTGCTGCTTAATGAAGGCGGGGATCCGCTGGTTAAGCCAGAATACCGGTTTAAAGGGGCTGCCACCCGTCACAAAGCCAACATGTCCACCATGTTGGCTCAGTTCGTAGTGTACACTGGCGCTTAAGTCTGTTGGTTTAGGGATCACGGCATCACTTAAAAAAGGATCGTCATGGGCATGGATCACCAAGGTGGGAATTTGAATATGCCGCAAGAACGCTTTGCCGCTGGCTTTTTGATAATAATCTTGTGCATCACGAAAACCATGTATTGGTGCAGTATAATGCTGATCAAACTGTTCAATACTGCTAAAACTGCGAATTTGCTCAAGGGTTAGCGGTAAGGGAAAGTTAGCATGTGACGCCAGTTTCTGCTCGGTACTGGCTTTTAAACGGCTTAATAAATAGCGTTGGTACACCTTGCTGCTGCCGCTATTGATGCGTTTGGCACTGGCAGATAGCGCTAAGGGCGGGCAAACGGCCACCGCAGCTTTAAGTAGATTCGCCCCGCCTTGCTCACCACAATATTTGACTAACACATTGGCGCCGAGCGAAAAGCCGACAGCGCTGATCGGCATTAGCGGAAAGCGTTGCTGTATTTGCGTGATGACTTCGGCAAAGTCACCGGTATCACCACTATGATAAGCGCGTGGTAATTTATTTGGTTGGCCATGGCAGCCACGAAAATGCATTAACACGGCAGGCCAATTGCGCTGTTTTAGTTCTGTGAGTAACCCTTGAATATAATGGCTATCGATATTGCCCGCTAAACCGTGTAAGAGCACCACTAAAGGCCGCGTATCCGTCGCCTTGGGTAATTCTGTCCAATTTAATTGCAGTTCATCGCCATCGCTGAGGGTAAATAATTCTGCTTGGCTACTGAGCCGAGCTTTTGGGCTTAAGTACTTTGCGAAAATGGTTTGCAGGTGAGCATGCTTTAGCCACCACGGTGCTTTAAAGCTGCTGGTATAAACTGGTCTGATCTGAGCTTGCAAAAGGCGGTATCCTAGTAAACAATGAATCATTAATGATATTTAGGTGCAGCACTATGCAACGAAGACAATTTATTTTATCCGGTATCGCTGTTGCTGCTGCATCAAGCCTAGGGATTGGCGTTTGGGGTTGGCAGCACAGCTTTACCCCAAACCACGCTAACCGAGATCTTGTGCTATCAGCGTTATTACCGGCTTTATTATTGGGAGCCTTACCCACAGCTGCGACTTTAGCAGAAGCGGAGCTGATACGCACTAAAACGGCCATTGCCGATTTCATCCCTTTCTTGCCGTTACGTCAGCAACAAGAATTACATCAGTTGTTTAATCTGCTTGCCCAGCGCCTAACTCAACTGGGTTTAACCGGGCATCTTAGCCGTTTAACGAGTTTATCTTTGCCACAACGTTTGAGCCTGTTAGCGGCTTGGCGTGATAGTTACTTGCAATTGTTACAGCAAGCTTATCATGGGCTAAGAGAGCTGTTGTACGGCGCTTACTATGGTCAACCCGAGCATTGGGTCGCGCTGCCATATCAAGCCCCGAGATTTCGCTAATGACAGTGAAACATATTGATGCCAGTACTTTAACGCACGATCAGCATTATAGTGCAGATGTGGTGATTATCGGCTCCGGTGCAGGCGGCGGCATTGCCGCCGAGCAACTTACCGCAGCCGGTTTTCAGGTGTTGTTAGTGGAGGAAGGCGCATGGTATCAGCGTGAAGATTTTGTCATGGAAGAGCGCTGGGCTTATCCGCAGCTTTATCAAGAAGGTGCGGCTCGTAAAACGCGTGACCAAGCGATCAGTATTTTACAAGGTCGTACGGTGGGGGGGTCAACCACAGTCAATTGGACATCGTCATTTCGTACGCCAGCGGCCACCCTAGATTACTGGCAACAGCAATTTGGTTTAGCGTTTCAAGCGGAGCAAAGTCTGATCCCTTATTTTGCTTTAGCGGAACAGCGTTTAAATATGCAGCCTTGGTCGCTGGCACCTAATGCGAACAACCAGCAGTTGCAGCGAGGTTGCACGGCATTAGGTTGGCACTCTGGTGTCATTAGTCGTAATGTGAATGGTTGCGCGAATCTTGGCTATTGTGGTTTTGGTTGCCCGATAAACGCCAAACAATCGATGTTGGTTAGCACTATTCCTGCAGCGCTGGCGCAAGGGGCAACATTACTCTCTCGTTTGTCGGTAAGGCAATTAAACTGGCAAGGAAACACAATACACAGTCTCAGTGCATTGCCTGTTAATGCTTATTTTCAGCCGCAAAAAGGCATTAACGTCACGATCAGTGCCAAGCATTATATTGTTGCGGCGGGGGCCATAGGTTCTCCGGCGTTGTTACTTCGCTCGAAGGTACCCGATCCTTCCAAACGGTTGGGTAAGCATACTTATTTACATCCGAGTGTCATTTCGGGTGCCATATTTGACGAGCGTATTGCCGGTCATCAAGGCGCGCCGCAATCTATTTATTCTGATCAGTTTGTTTGGCCACAAGATAAAGAACACATCGGTTATAAACTGGAAGTGCCCCCCGTACATCCGGTTTTAATGGCGACGAAGTTAACGGGCTTCGCCGAGCAGCATGCGCAATTAATGCAGCAATTTGACCATCTTCAAGTCACCATTGCGTTGTTACGCGACGGCTTTCACCCAGATAGCCAAGGGGGGCATGTCCAATTAGATCAATTTGAGCAGCCATTGCTGGATTACCCGATCAGTGATTACCTATGGCAAGGGATGCGCAAAGCGTTGTTATCGATGGCCGAGTTACAATTCGCCGCCGGTGCCAAACAGGTTTTGCCGATCCACCATGACGCGCAAGCTTATCGTAGCTGGTCAGAGGCGCGGCAAGCTATTCACAATTTAGCGTTAAAACCACTGAAACAAACCGTGGTATCCGCCCATGTGATGGGAGGATGTAATATGAGCGCAAAAGAGCAGGATGGGGTAGTTGATAGTTTTGGCCGACATTTTCAACTGGAAAACCTGTCGATATTTGATGGCTCTATCTTACCAAGCAGTTTGGGGGTTAATCCGCAGCTGACTATTTACGCGTTGGTTTGGCGTAATTGTCAGCAGTTAATTCAGCAGTTAACCTAGCTTGAATTTTTAAGGGGATAGGGCTTAACTATATTTAGGTTTGGCATCGACTTTAATCTTAAGATTAAACCGAATTGTGTTAGGCTAATTACCGATTATAGATTGTTATATGAGCTGTTATGACTTCTCCTCTGTACACTGCGTTAAGTCACTACATTGATTTATTACTCGATGCGGTTTGTGCTGTTGATCAGCATGGATGTTTTGAGTTTTTAAGTCAGGGCGCCGAGCGTATTTTTGGTTATAAGCCAGAGGAAATGCTTGGGCAGTCAATGTTCAACTTTATTCATCCTGATGATCGGCAAAAAACCCTAGACGCAGCGCAAGCTATTAACCAAGGCCAAGTCGTTATCGACTTTGAAAACCGTTATATTCGTAAAGATGGTCAAGTGGTCTATCTGTTATGGTCGGCGCGTTGGTCTAATGACAAACAACAGCGAGTGGCTGTAGCGCGTGATATCACCCAATTAAAGCAGACTGAAGCACGGCAAGCGGCAATGTATGCTATTTCAGAAGCCGCTTTTACGGCCGATGATCTGTTTGCCCTCTATCAACAGTTGCAACACATTATTGCCAGTCTGATGCCTTTACGCAGTATTGTTATTGCCCGAGGTGCCAACGCCGCTGAATTGTACCTACCCTACATAAATTTAGAGCAAACAAACGCAGCAGAGCAGGCAGGTGCTGAACAATTTTGTTGTGGCGTGCTGCAACAACCCACTGCACCGCATCAGCAATTAGTACCCGATCAGCAGGGTTGGTTAGGGGTGCCGTTAAAAGCGTCGGCTAAAACATTGGGTGTGTTAGCGGTACAACTGCCAACAGAGCCTGGGGCCACCGGTTTTGCCGATAGTGAACTGATTGAGTTTATTGGTCAGCATATTGCTATCGCCATCGAGCGAAAAGAATTATTGTCGCGTTTACATTACAGTGCTTTATACGATGAGCTAACCCAGCTCCCCAAACGAGAACTGTTTAAAGATCGCTGCCAACAAGCTTTAGCGGCATTGCCTCGACATAATGGCTGTTTAGCCTTGTTTTATCTCGACTTAGACAATTTCAAACCCATCAATGATCAGTTAGGTCATGCGGCGGGTGATAGCGTGTTGCAGGAAGTGGCAAAACGCATTCAACGCTGTATTCGGCATAGCGATACGGTGGCGCGTTTTGGTGGCGATGAATTTGTTATCTTGTTATCAAAGTTAGATGAGTACAACGTGGTGTTCGCTATTGCTGAGCAAATACGGCTTGCTTTAGCGAAACCTATCTTGTTTAAACAGCATGCGATTCATGTCACCAGCAGTATTGGGGTGGCTTTGTATCCTAGCGGCGGCGCCAATACCGAACAGCTGATGGCCACAGCAGACCAAGCGATGTATCAAGCAAAGCGGCAGGGTGGCAATCGCTGGTTAGAAGCTAAGCCCAATTAAGCATGGCTGGCTAGCATTAAGCTGGCGCCAAGTTGTTTAAAGTAACTGAGCCAGTAATGGCTTAATGCTGCGGTTAAAGTGGTATCTGGATAAATACCAAGCTTCGCTGCAGCACTTTTCTGTGTACCAGACACCAAAAAACTGTTCTTAAGTGGCTGGCTTTGCAGCACTGTTTCAAAAGCACGAGCGGCCATTTCTTCTGGCAAAGCCAAATAAGCACGTTGCCGGGCCTGATCCAATTGATGGCAATGTTGAAAAAACGCGCTAGGGTTTTGTTTATCTGGGCTGAGGTACAGTAGCTGAAAGGCCTCTTCAAGCAACAGGGTTAATGGATGCACTTTTAAGGGGAGGTTATCTAGCCACATGCGACTGGCAAAGCGGCCTGTTGGCGCGGCCACGCTAAAGCTTTTTGCCGCGACGAAATGATCAAAAGCATGAAACCACTCATGGGCTAAACTGCCACCACCGGCATTTTTAGCCAGTGCCAAGATACGGCCTTGTGGTTGATAAAAAGCGGCCACACCGGGTTGGCCGCCAATGCCAAACGTCAGTGCCAAACTTCCTTTTAATGAAATGACTTCTGCAGGTACCTGCAGCATTTGCTGTAAATCACAAAAGGCATCAAAGAATAAGTTGGCGGCGAGTTGTTGCTCTGCCGCGGTAACCCAGCGGCCGATATGGATACTGTTAAAACCAAATATGGCTACGAGATCGGCAAAGCTAACATCAGCGCCACTGCGATGCGGTGGGCCGTTACGATAATATTGGCGTTGAATTCGGGGAGATACTGGCATGTCGTTAGTTTAACGACTGCCAACACCGTGTTGCAATAAAAAAGCGGGCCACCTTGCTCGGAGAAACACAGCAGCCCGCATACCTGAAAGGTTAAGCGTATAAACTATCGAAAATACTTAAAAAGGTCGGTTGTTGGCGGATGGCCACTGGCATTTTTAAGCGGCGTGCTAAATCTTGAGCATGGATCAAACCACGAATATGATGTTGGTCACGGTCAACCACCACGCAATATTGTTCCCCGCTAGATTGCAGCGTATTGATAATGTCGGCAATGGTGCAGTTTTGCAGCTGTTGATACGCTAAAGCTTTGATGCGATCACGTGGCCGCATTAAATCACGAATTTTTAACTCACGCCGATCCGCACCTAAAATCACCTGACGCATAATGGCTTGTTCAGATAACTGTTCAATGTGGATCAAGCCAGTTAGCTCATTACGATCATCCACCACCAGTTTTAATGGGCTGCGTTCTTGTTGCATCATCAGCAGTGCATCAGCTGCTGTGGTATCACCGGCAATAATGGTCGGCTCGCTGTGTTTAAAGTCCGTAAATACACTGGTGGCAGGTGATTGCAGCGTCGCTTGGGCGAAGTCGGCTGGTTGCATTAAATGATCGACGTTTTCTAAATTAAATAAGGCTAATTTTTTCATGATAAATACTCACACATAGAGGCACGCAGAGGCCGCGCCGAATTAATAACAGAATTAAACGATTAAAATCAGATGTGGAGTAAAGCGGGGGGAGCGCGAGCGGTATCTGGGCTGCTCGTGAATGCTAACCAAGGCGCAGCATAACCAGAAACGACAACTGGCAAATTAATAATGCTGAGTACTTGCGCAATAGTGCTGGCAACTTCCGCCTCATCCGGTTCTGGCTCGGCGTTGGTGACCGCATAATTATAGGTTGGAGTTTGTTGTGTTAGTGCTTGAAACTGACTGTCAGCCAATGGTGATAATCTTTGGTCATGCGCATGACCTGCTTCTGTTGTTAACAACAGACTCAGATAAAAAAGCGCAATGAACAAATTTAGCAAAGGCATACAAACTTCAGTGACTAAATGACGTATTGAATATCATAATGGCTACTCTCTGGCAAAAGCACAAGCGTTGTTGTAAAAAATAACGTCAGTTTGAAATATTGCTGCGCTGAACCGAGTGCTCAGCGCAGCGATCTTATGCCTGATGTGTAGCGAGTAAATCTAGTGCTAAAGCTTCTGCTACTTTGATGCCATCTATCGCTGCGGATAAAATACCCCCCGCATAGCCTGCGCCTTCACCTGCTGGAAACAAACCTTTGATATTGACGCTTTGAAAATCGGCGCCGCGTTTAATACAGATGGGCGAGGAGGTGCGAGTTTCTACTGCGGTCAGTAAACCATCCGCCTTGGCAAAGCCACGAATTTGCTGCTCAAAAGCGGGGATCGCTTCACGAATGGCAGCGGTGGCATAGTCGGGCAGTAAGCCCGCTAAATCGGTTAGTTTTATTCCCGGGGTATAAGACGGTTGTACTTCACCCAATTCAGCAGACGATTGGCCTTTTAAGAAATCGCCAATTAATTGCGCTGGCGCCCGATAATCTTCACCGCCCAGTTTAAATGCGGCTTGTTCTAACTTACGCTGCAAATCGATACCGGCCAATGGATGCCCAGGATAATCTTGCTCGGGATGAATACCGACCACGATAGCACTGTTGGCATTGCGTTCATGCCGCGAGTATTGGCTCATGCCATTGGTCACAACTCCGCCTGTTTCAGACGCCGCAGCGACTACAGTGCCACCAGGACACATACAGAAACTGTAAACGGTACGTCCGTTTTGGCAATGATGTACCAACTTGTAGTCGGCCGCGCCTAAGATAGGGTGGCCTGCGCTAGGGCCCCAACGACAGGAATCAATCATAGATTGTTCATGCTCGATGCGAAAGCCAACCGAAAACGGCTTGGCTTCAACATACACTCCCGCATCATACAGCATTTGAAAGGTGTCACGCGCGCTGTGGCCGATAGCCAATATCAGATGCTGACACGCTAAGTAATCACCGTTATTCAGGGTGACACCCTCTAGTTGCTCATCAGTGATATGCAACTGCTCGACTCGGCTGTTAAAGCGGATCTCGCCACCTAGTGCAATAATGCTCGCACGCATTTTTTCGACCACACCCACCAGTTTGTAGGTACCGATGTGCGGTTTACTCACATACATAATTTCTGCAGGGGCGCCGGCGCTGACAAATTCAGTTAACACTTTACGCCCGTAATGTTTCGGATCTTTGACTTGGCTATACAGTTTACCATCAGAAAAAGTACCGGCTCCGCCTTCACCATATTGCACATTCGACTCAGGGTTAAGCTCTTGACCGCGCCAAAAACCGAAGGTGTCTTTAGTGCGTTCACGTACCGCTTTGCCACGTTCCAAAATAATCGGTTTAAAGTCCATTTGTGCTAATAATAACCCCGCAAATAAACCACAAGGGCCTAAACCCACCACGATGGGGCGTGTGCTAAGTTCAGCCGGAGCCTCTGCCACAAATTTGTATTGAGTATCGGGTGTGGGGCGAACATGCGGGTCTTTGCTAAAGCGCGCCAATAAAGCGGCTTCTTGTGCCACATCAATATCCAGCGTATAGGTCAGTTGGATCGCCATTTTTTTGCGAGCATCAATTCCGCGCTTAAAGACCGTGATGTGTCGCACATCAGCATCAGCCACGCCCAATTTAGTGAGTACGGCAGTACGTAACTCGGCGTTTTCATCCTGATGGTGCAAAGGTATTTTAATTTCGGTTAAACGCAACATAACAATCCTGCTGATAATCGCTGAAAGTCTAAGCAAGGCAAGGTGCCAGCTAAAAAGCGTTATTTTACGTGATCTCGGCTCGGTTGTCCGTATTCGTTTGCGATTGTCTTGCGTTGCTCAGTTGTTTTTCGTGGCTGCTGCAGTATGATCAGCATCTGTTTTAGTAAGAGGGGTGTAACATGGCATTTGTGGTAGGCGAAAACTGTATCAAATGTAAATTTACAGACTGTGTGGCGGTGTGCCCAGTAGATGCTTTTTTTGAAGGGCCGAATTTGTTAGTTATTAGCCCAACCATCTGTATTGATTGTGGTTTGTGTGAGCCAGAATGCCCCGCGAACGCGATTTTCCAAGAAGATAAAGTTCCGACCGAGCAGCGCGACTTTATTGCCCTCAATGCAGCGTTAGCTGAGGTTTGGCCAAATATTCGCACGGTACAAGCGGCACCAGCCGATGCGGATGCCTGGAATGGTGTAGCCGACAAATTACAATATTTGGAAACCTAGGCAACGGGTAAATTATTCTTCAGCAGTTTCAATTTTATAAATAAAATAAACCGCATAAAAAATGCATAAACCAATAACAATGGCTAACCCTGCAAAAGAAATAAAAACCACCGGATCGTTTAGAAACTCATGCCAAATGTTCATCAGAAAACCCTCTTTGCTTGTGACAAACAAAGTGTAGTCTTGGCTATCTAGGCCAGCTGTGATCTGGATCAAGCTTTAAGACAAGCTCGCCACGAACTGTGCGCTGGCTTGACGTAGATCAATTAATTCACGCCTTAATTGCGCTGATGAAGGTACCTGCAATTGCTGCAGGTAATCACTAAGGTTATCGGCATTGTTCTTGGCATGAAAGCGTAGCTGCGCCACTAACAGTTGCTGCTCCAGTTGTTCGGCCACTAATTCGGCTTGCAGCAAGCCTTGTTTCAATTGTTGCTGTTGCGCTGCGCTGAGGCCTAAACAGGCTAATTGGCTACGCTGCTGGCGAAAGCCTTGGGTAATTTGGCTGTTTAATGGGGTTAACGCCTTAAGCGCTGCTGCTAGGCTAAACGGAGCCAGCTGCCAGTGTTGCTGCTCGGCTAAACTTAACGCCAACAGCACATTGATGTTGGCGTGATAGTCATTTTGCCAGCGTAAGCAAAGCGTTTTTAGCTGTGGATAAACGGCCAGGCTAAATTGCCAGAGCAGGGCACTGTCTAGGCTAAGTAACGGCTCGTCTATGGGCTTATTGGCCATTTGCTGCCCAGAAGCTACTGGTTTTTTGCTCCCATTGCTCTTGTGCCATAAACCATTGCTCTTCTACTTGGTCTTGCTCGGCACTGGCGCTGCTTTGTTTGCTAAGTAACGCGGTAAGCTGAGCTTTTTGCTCTGCATCATAAATGGCCGGGTCGGCCAGTTGTTGTTCTATATCGGCAAGTAGGGCGGCAAGTTGTTGCTGGCGTTGTTCTAATTTGTCGATTTGTTGCTTTAATGGCCGCAGTACATTACGAAGCTCAGCTTCTAAGCGTTTTGTGTCTTTGCGCTGCACCGCACTATTGCTGGTGGGTGCGTTATTATCAAGTGCGGCGGCTTGGGTTTGCCGGGCATCTTGTTGCATCCACTGGTAATAGTCTTGCAAATCGCCTTCAAATGGCGCCACTTTGCCATGTGCTACCAAATAAAACTCATCGGTAGTGCTGCTCAGTAAATGCCGATCATGCGACACCACAACAATAGCCCCAGCAAAGTCTTGTAACGCCATAACGATGGCTTCGCGCATTTCTAAGTCTAAGTGGTTGGTGGGTTCATCAAGTAACAATAAGTTAGGTCGTTGATAGACTAACAGTGCCAACACTAAACGGGCTTTTTCGCCGCCAGAAAAGGGCGCACAGGCTTCTAAAGCTTTATCGCCATGAAAACCAAAGCCACCCAGAAAATCGCGGAGCTTTTGTTCGGGTACTAAGGGGTCTAACCGCACCAGATGTTGCAGCGGCGAATCTTGTGGTCTAAGCGTTTCTAGTTGATGCTGCGCAAAGTAGCCTAAGCTAACGCCATTGGCATACCACACTTCACCACTTTTCGGTGTTAGCTCGCCAGAAAGCATCTTAATCAGGGTAGATTTACCCGCACCATTACGACCCAGTAAACCAATACGACTGCCAGGTAATAGCTGAAAATTAATATTACTTAAAATAACCTTGTCACTGTAGCCGGCTTGCACGTTTTCCATTTTCAGTAACGGATTAGGTAAGGCCTTAGGATCGCGAAAACTAAAGTTAAACGGTGAGTCAATATGGGCGGGCGCCAATATGGTCATGCGTTCTAGCGCTTTAATGCGGCTTTGTGCTTGGCGTGCTTTAGTGGCTTGAGCTTTAAAACGGTCAATAAATTGTTGTAAGTGAGCAACTTGGCGTTGCTGCTTTTCAAAATTCGATTGATGCTGCGATAATTGTTCGGCTCGCTGGCGCTCAAACTGGCTGTAATTGCCTTTGTACAAGGTAACGGTTTGTCGCTCAATATGCACAATGTTATCGGTGACAGCATCAAGAAAATCGCGGTCGTGGCTGATCAGTAATAAGGTGCCCGGATAATTAGTGAGGTACTTTTCTAACCAAAGCACGGCATCTAAATCAAGGTGGTTGGTCGGTTCATCCAGCAAAAGCAGATCCGCAGGTTTCATCAGTGCGCGTGCTAAGTTCATCCGCATACGCCAACCACCCGAAAAAGACTTTACGGGGTGTTGTTGGGCATCGCCACTAAAGCCTAAACCCGCTAACAGAATACCGGCTTTCGCTTCCGCTCGATAACCATCAAGCGCTTCAATTTGTTGATGTACTGCCGCTAAATCGCTTTCACTACACTGACTACGCGCTTTGATTAATAGCGGGAAAAGTTGCTCATCACCTTGCAGCACATAGTCTAGGGCGGAACAATCCAGAGCAGGGGTTTCTTGCGCTACGGTGGCGATAACCCAGCCAGCGGGCAGGTTAACGTTACCACTGTCGGCGTGCAGTTTTCCGAGCAATAACGCAAACAGGCTTGATTTACCGCAGCCATTTGCACCGACAATTCCCACCTTTTGTCCTGGAAATACGGTAAGATCGGCCCCACTGAATAACGCATTAATACCGCGGCGTAATTCGACCTGCTGTAACTGGATCATGTTTTTCCTTGTAACAGTGAACTAGGTGGGCAATTTTACGCTATATCCCAGATAAGCCAAGGGCAGTTCGTGAAATTTGCCTTTTACTCTGCCTATAACCCATGAGGATCTAAATGACGCAGCGCAAAAAGAAACGCTTCATCGCTGGCGCAAGTTGCCCACAATGTAAAGCGCAAGACACCATGAGTTTATTTATCGAAAATAATGTTGAGAAGGTGGAATGCGTGGCTTGTGGTCATCAAATGACCCAACCCGAGCAGCAGGTCGCAAAATCAACCCGCAGCAACGAGATGGTCATTGGTGTGTTTAAACCAGAATAATCCACTTGCCAAGCAATTAATAGTGCGGCGGTGGCGGCTCTTCCTCAGGACGTAAGATTTCACTGTCTTGCGGTAATTGCTGTAGTTTCTCTGCCAGAGTTAAAATTTGGCGTTGCAATTGATCAATACGTTTTTGATGCGCTAATAATTCTTCGTGTAAGCAGTTAACCGTATCTTCTTGAAAAGCAATTTTGCTTTCCAGTTCAATCAGATGTAACTGAATATCTATGGGTTCACTACTCATTGGTTATTTTCCATACTTCGGCTAAGCCACTGGAGCTTTCGCTAATTATACGCTGTGCATCAAGAAAAGCGACTGCATGCACTACGGCACTTTCAGGTCGGCTGCCAACGCGTGGAGAAACCCGCCAGCGTTGGATCTCGCGACCGGTTTTGACCTCCCATAACACGAGGTTACGTGTTGGCGCGCCGGTTAATAAAAAACGCCCATCAGCGCTAAATCGAACGGCACTGAATACTTGCTGCCTTGTGAGCATTTGCAATTGGCTGACAAGTTGTCCTGTTTGTATATCCCAAATTTGCGCTAAATGTTGGCTATCGGCAGTAAAGGCGAAACGCCCTTGTGGATCCAAGGCGACTTTAGTTACTCGACTGGGATGCGTGAAACTATATCGAATTTGCGCGGTCTGAGTGTCCCACAGGTAGGCATTGTAATCATTGCTACCCGTTAAGGCATAGCGACCGTTTGGTGACATGGCCACGCTATTGATGCGTTCGGTATGACCGATAAAATCTAAGCGACGGCCACTGCTCAACGTAATGTGTTGCACGGTATTATCGCTTTTGCCAATCAGAAGATGGGCGCCATTGTTCGAAATAGCAATATCGCGAATGCTGTGTTGGTCGGTTTGCCAATACCCAACATTTTTACCATCTGCCGTGCGCCAAAGCGCAAAAGTGTGTTGATCTGCCGTTAATACGTGGCTGTTATCTTCACTTAGTGCCAAATTAAGCACTAAATTGTCACTGGCTTCTTCATGTCGCCATTGATACTTTAAGGCGTTTTGCTGCAGATCCCAAAACGCAATGCCGTCTTGTACGGATGAGACCACCGCATATTTGCCATCTGAAGACAGGGCTGCGGCATAGCTTACGTTGGCAACATGAGGCCATTGCTCCACAGGGGTCGTTTCTACCTTGCTGCAGGCACTGAGTAATAAACTAAGGAAAAGCACAGGATATTTCATCTTAGGTGTTAACCTCATCCAAACAAAGCGTTAGTATAGCGGGGCGAATAGTCCCTTATTAAATCATATTTTAGCAATTGCACTGCTAAACTTTGGAGAAAAGAATGCGCGTTAAAACTAAACTGACTCTGGTTGCTGTAGCGTTGTTAACGCTGAGCGCTTGTAACAAAGAAGAAAAAGCTGAAGTGGCTCCAGTAATGGAAACAGAACAAGCGAAACAAGCTTATAGCTTAGGCGTATCTGCGGGCCGTTATTTACAAAGCACCGTAGATGAATACAGCAAAATTGCTATTCCATTAGACTCTGCGTTAATTTTACGTGGCGTGCAAGATGGTATGGCCGGTAAATCTGAAGTATCGGAAGAAGATATCCAAGCGCTATTAACCGCGTTAGATGAAACGTACCGTGCAGAGCAGGCGAAAATTGCTGAAGCTTCAGCCGCATCAGCGAAAGCCGCAGGTGATGCCTTCTTAGCTGAAAATGCCAAGAAAGAAGGCGTGATGGTAACTGAATCAGGTTTACAGTATGAAGTGATACAAGCTGCTGATGGCGCTAAGCCTGTTGCAACTGACACCGTCAAAGTACACTACACCGGTACTTTAACCGACGGTACAGTTTTTGACAGTTCAGTAGAGCGTGGCGAGCCAATTGAGTTCCCATTGAATCGCGTTATTCCAGGTTGGACTGAAGGCGTGCAGTTAATGAATGTAGGCTCTAAGTTCCGTTTCACTATTCCGTCAGAATTAGCTTACGGCGAACGTGATATGGGCACTATTGCACCACATAGCGTCTTGGTATTCGAAGTAGAATTATTGGATATCGTTAAAGCACAGTAAGTAGCCCAATAGCAGAAAAAAGCGGCTTTAAGCCTAATGCCGGTCAGTTAAGCTGGCCGGCATTTTTCTTTCGGACAGGGTATTTCTGCTTACTCGACTTTAGGCAGCGAGGATAACATCGCTCTCGGCGTCCAGGTAGTAAGAAGTAGGACGC